>WGAK01000001.1 GCA_015494815.1 Anaerolineales bacterium
CCAACCCGAGGCCTGGGCCCAAGCGCTGGAACGGGTGCAGACCGCGGGCCCGGATTTACAAACGGTATGGCAGGAAAGCGGCGCAGCGCGGGCCGTGTTCATGGGCTGTGGCTCCACCTTCCACCTGGCCGAAGCCGCGGCCGCGCTGTTTCGCGCCCGCGTGGGTCGCCCGGCGGTGGCCGTACCTGGCGGCGAAGCCTTCCTCTACCCCGAAGTCGCGTACCCGCGCGCGGAGACCGGCCCACGGCTCCTGGTCGCGCTGAGCCGTTCGGGCACCACCACCGAGACCGTGCGCGCGGTGGAGGCCTTCCGGGAGACCCAACCGCAAGGCCGGGTGCTGGTCATCACCAACGACCCCGCGAGCCCCCGGGCCGGGCTGGGGCACCTCACTTTGGCCGTGGAAGCCGGGCAGGAGCAAAGCGTGGTGCAGACCCGCTCCTTTGCGTCCATGTATGTGGCCGCGGTGGCGAGCATCCTGCGCTGGGCCGGGGACGACGCGGCCCTGGAAACCATGCAACGACTTCCCGACATCGGCCGGGAGATGATGCCGCGCGCCGAAGCCGCAGCCCAGGCCCTGGCCCGTCATCCGTGGCGGTTGATTTTCGTACTGGGGGGCGGCCCGCGCTACGGCCTGGCCGCGGAACTGGCCCTCAAACTCCAGGAGACCAGCCTGACCCCCGCGCTGGCCTACCCTTTCCTGGAGTTTCGGCATGGCCCCAAGAGCCTGGTGGATGGCGACACCCTGGTGGTCGGCCTGGTGAGCCAGCGGCACCGGGCCCACGAGCGCGCGGTGCTGGACGAAGCCCGGGCCATGGCCGCGACCACCTTTGCCCTGGCCGAGGGCGAGGCCGACCTGGCCTTCCACAGCGGCCTGCCCGAAGTCGCACGGGGCGTGCTGTACCTGCCCCCGGTGCAACTGCTGGCCTACTTCCGGGCCGTGGCCCAGGGCCTGAACCCCGACCGGCCCCGCAACCTGGACGCGGTGGTGGCGCTGGACCTGTAGCGCGGCGGGGGTCGCCACGGGGTCGCAGTCGCGGGGGAAAGAACGCCCGGCCGTGGGCCGCCGCGCGCGTCGGCTTCAGTCCCGCGCGGGGTCGTCGCCGGCCTCGGCCACGTCGGGCTCCTCGGGGCGCAGCACACGGCGGGCCGCGCGCGCTATCCGCCGCGCCACCCGCCCCGCGGCGCGCGCGGTTTGGGCCAGCGCCTGCTGGCCCGCGTGGGCCGTGGCCGCGCCGGCCCGGGCCGCCTGCAACGGGATTTGGGCCCGATGCCCCGCGGCGCGACCGCCCACCCGCATCGCCCGGCCCGTAATGCGCAACGCGCCGTGGGCCGCCTGGGCCGCGGCTTTGGCCGCGTGCACCGTCCACTTGAAGGGCACCCGCCAGGCGGTGCGGGGCGCTTCCACGGCTTGCTGCGCGGTGCGCACGGCATCCAGGCCGGTCTGGGCCAGAGCCTGGCCGGTTTCCAGCGCCACTTCGGCCACCTGTCGCGGGCCCTCGACGCAATCCTGCGCCGCGCGGCCCATGCTGGCCAGCGTCTGCGCGGCGCCCTGGGCTGCGGTCTGGCCCACGGTAGCCGCGCCTTCCAACGCGGTGCGGGCGGCGGCCGCGGCTTCGCGACCCACGGCCTGGGCCTCTTCACCGGCCACCTGCCAGCGCCGCCGCACCGCCGCGAGCAACGCCGCGGAAACCCGCAGCAGGGGCTCGCCCCGGCGGGCGCGCACCGCGTTCAGCCGCTGATACAACCGCACCCTGGCCGCGGCCGACAGTTGCAAGCCCGGTTCTTCGCCCGCGGTCGACCGCGGGCCCTGCAACACTTCCCAATAGGTGCGGCAGGGCTCGCACCGGGCCAGGTGGGCTTCCAGGTCGGCGCGCGCGGCCGCGTCCAGCGCGCCTTCCACGGCCAGGTGCATACGGCGGACCATGTCTTCGTGCCATGCCGTTTGGGCGTTCATGCTGTCGCCTCCTGGGTGGGGGTCGGCGCGGGCACGCCGGCGTTCAGACAGGGGGCCAGGGCCTCCCGCAAGGCCCGGCGGGCCCGGTGCACCCGCACTTTGGCCGCACTGTGGGAAATCTCCAGCGCGGCCGCGACCTCGGTCAAAGGCAAATCTTCGAAAAGATGCAGCGCCAGCGCGGCCCGCAGGGTGGGCGGCAACGCTTCCACGGCTTGCCGCACGCAGGCCTCGGTCTCGTGGGCCACGGCCCAGGCTTCGGGCGACCAGGCCGCGGGGTCGGCCACCCGCTCGTGCCAGGCCGCGTCCTCGGCCTCGTCCTCCGCGTCCAGCGCGACGGTGGTGGCGGCTTCGAGTTTGCGCTGGCGACGCCGCAACACGGCCAGCGCCTGGCGGGTGGCAATACGATACAGCCAGGACTTGAGCCCGGCCGAACCGCGAAAGTCCCCAATGTGCAGATACACCCGCAAAAAAGTCTCTTGCATCACATCCTCCGCGTCCGCGGCGTTGCGCACGATGCGATACGCCAGGCGGTACACGGGCTCGGCAAAGGTCTCGATCAGGGCCTCGTAGGCCGCGGCTTCGTTGGCCTGCAGCGCCGCAATCCATTCGGCTTCGGTGGCATAGGGGGCCATGCGGGCACCTCCGCGCGCGAGACGGCCCCGGCCGAAGCCGGGGCGTTCCGCCAGGCCGTTACGGCAAGGTCGGTGTGCTTTGCTGGATGTCGTCGGCCAGGGTCAGGGCACTGTCGGCGATGAGTTCCTCGGTGGTCACGATGCGGTCGGCCATCACGCCAATCTGCCCTTCGGTCCACAAAATACGGTCGGCCATTTCGCCAATGCGGTCGGCCATCACCCCGATGTCGTCGGAGAGGCGCAGGGTCGTGGCCTCGGAGTTGTCAATGCGCTGGTTGATGTCGTCGGTGGTCACGGCCTGGGCCGCATCCTCTTCGGTTTGCGCCGCCAGGGCCACCATGTCTTGCGTGGGCAGCGCGGTATCGGCCGGGGCATCGGCGGCCAACACCGCCCCCGCCGGGCGGAAGGCCAGCACGGTCAGGCTCAGCACGACGGTCAGCAAAACACGCTTGAACAGGGTCATCGGAATCCTCCAGATAGGCTCGGAGAGCCGGTTTGGGTGTGTCGTGGATTTCAGACGCGCCCCGAGCCCGGAGGGTTACATGTTGGGGGACATTTTACCCCGCGGGCCACGCGGCCGAAACCGGCGCGCGGCGCCGCGGGCGGCGAAGCAATCGCCTGCGTGGAACCGGCGAGGGCCAGGGTATCTCGCGAGGCGGCAAAGTCCGCCTTTCGGCCACGGCGGGTAGGGGCGCAGCGGCCGGTCGCTGCGCGCCTTCGCATCGCCCCACGCGGGGCGCGCACCGCGGAGCACATGCCTTCCGGAGGCAACATTGGCGCGCTCGCGCGGGCCGCGCAGCGTTGACAACGCGCCCACCCGCGGGTAGAATAAGGGCGCTGTGGGCCCATAGCGCAGTTGGGAGCGCGCCTCAATCGCACTGAGGAGGTCGCGGGTTCAAGTCCCGCTGGGTCCACCAAAAGCAACCGCCCCTGCTCGGGGCGGTTTTGCGTTGGGCCTATGAGCGCTTGAAGGGCATGTAGCGGGCCAACTTCTGGGCCAGGTTCGGCAACGGCATGGTCTGCAGCCACACTCTGCCCGGCCCCCGCAGGGTGGCCAGGAACAGCCCCTCGCCCGAGAAGAGGATGTTCTTCAGCCCCTTGACCCGCTCGATGCTGTACGCCACCGTGGGCTCGAACGCCGCAATGTGACCGGGGTCAATGCGCATGACCTGCCCTTCGGCCAGGGTGTACTCCCGCACTTCGCCGGGAATCTCGAGGAACGCGACGCCCGGCCCGGTGATTTTCTGCAAGATGAACCCTTCGCCGCCGAACAGCCCCGCGCCCAGACGCTTGCGGAAGTGCATCTCCACGGACACGGAACTCTGCGCGCACATGAAGGCGTCCCGCTGGGCAATGACGCTTTGACCTGCCTGAAGTTCCAAAGGGAGGATTTTGCCCGGTGCTTCGGGGGTGAACACCACCAGGCACTTGGGCCCCTGGCAGGTGTAGGTGGTGAGGAACAACGACTCGCCCGCCAGGGCGCGGCCCAACCCCTTGAGCACACCACCGCGGGTATTGGTCTCCATGTGCACCTGACCCATCATCCAGGCCATGCCACCGCTTTCGGTGTACACAGCCTCGCCGGAGGTCAACAGTACCTCCAACGCCTGCATCACGGTGCCTACAATCCGATATTGCATGATAGCCTTCCTTTCACGCGGAAACGACCGGCCAACATCTTCATTTTATCATAACACCTGCCCCCGCCTTTTGGCGCGGGGCCTTATAGGCAGTTGTGCCTATTGACGCAATCAGACCCTACTCAGGAAGCCCCTCTTGTGACAATCGGCACTATTCTCTTGATAAGAGGATTGCTATAGTCCGAATACCCGAATAAGCCCATCCCTGCTCTATGGAGGCCATTCGCCATGACCAAGACCCTGCTCATTTTGGGCGCCGGCACCGGCGGCACCATGGTCGCCAACAAGATGGCCCATCACCTGGACCTCACCGAATGGCGCATCGTGGTGGTGGACCGGGACGAGAAGCATTACTATCAGCCGGGCTTTCTGTTCATCCCCTTCGGCATGTACGCGGCCACGGATGTGGTGCGGCCCAAGCGCAACTTCCTGCCGCCCACGGTGGAGGTCATCTTCTCGCCCGTGGAACGCATCGAGCCCGAACGCAATCGGGTCTATCTGCAACGCGACAACCGCGTGCTGCACTACGATTACCTGGTCATCGCCACCGGCAGCCACATCCACCCCGAGGAAACCCCCGGCCTGGTGGACGGCGGCGGCTGGATGAAGAACATCTTTACCTTCTACAGCCTCGACGGTGCGGTCCAACTGGCCAAGTTCCTCAAGTTCTGGAAGGGCGGCCGGCTGGTGCTGAATGTGGCCGAGATGCCCATCAAGTGCCCCGTGGCCCCGCTGGAGTTCCTCTTCCTGGCCGACTGGTTCTTCCACGAGCGCGGCATTCGCGACAAGGTCGAAATCGTCTACGCCACCCCCCTGCCGGGCGCGTTCACCAAGCCGCGCGCCTCGGCCGTGCTGGGGCACCTGCTGGAAGAGCGCCACATCCACCTGGTGCCCGACTTCTACCTCATGGAGGTGGACACAGGCAAGCAGGTCATTCGGTCCTACGACGGCCAGGAAGTGCCCTATGACCTGCTGGTCTCGGTGCCCGTCAACATGGGCGCGCAGGTCATCCGTGACTCGGGCCTGGGCGACGAGTTGGGCTTCGTGCCCATTGACAAGCACACCCTGCAGTCCACCCAGTGGGAGAACATCTGGGTCATCGGCGACGCGGGCAACGCGCCCACCTCCAAGGCCGGCTCGGTGGCCCATTTCATGCTCGATGTGGTGGTGGAAAACCTCTTGCGGCACATGGAAGGCCTGGAGCCACTGCCCAAATTCGACGGCCACGCCAACTGCTTCATCGAATCGGGCTTCGACAAGGGCATCCTCATTGACTTCAACTACGAGGTCGAGCCCCTGCCGGGCAAATACCCCCTGCCGGGCATCGGCCCCTTCTCGCTGCTCAAAGAGTCCCATGTCAACCATTGGGGCAAGATGCTCTTCCGCTGGTTCTACTGGAACGTGCTGCTCAAGGGCGGCGACATGCCCTTCGAATCGCAGATGAGCATGGCCGGCAAATGGGTGTAGGAGGCGGTCATGGCCGAAACCACCATTACCCAGGCGCAATACGAGCAACTGATGGCCAAACTGGCCCGCATCGAGCGCTTTGTGGACGAGCAAGAACGCCGGCAACGGGAGCGGGACGAACTCAAGCAGGACCTCATCCCCATCGGCAATCAAATCTTTCGGCTGGCCATTGACGAGTTGGCCGAGATTGGCATGGATTTCCAACTGGAAGACCTGCTGTTCTTGCTCAAACGGCTGTTGCGCGACATCCCGCTGCTGCTCAAGGCCCTGGACCAACTGGAGGCCCTCATGGGCCTGAACGACGAACTCCAGCGGCTGACCAGGCCCATGTTCAACCGCATGGTCCAGGCCCTGGACCGCATGGAGCGCGCGGGGCACTTTGCCCTGGCTCAGAGCGCGTGGCAAAGTTGGGACCGCCTGGCCCAGGCCCTGACGCCCGAAGACCTGGCGCGTCTGGGCCAACAGGCCGAGACCCTGGCCGCGCTGCTGCGTGCGCTCACCGACCCCGCGCTGCTGGAACGCCTGCAGCAAGCCCTGGCGCTGCTGCAAGCCGCCCCCGCGGAAGACGAACCGCCGCCCTCCCTGTGGGCGCTGAGCCGCGAACTGCGCGACCCGCACGTGCGGCGCGGCCTGCAGCGGGCGCTGCGCCTGGTCAAAACCTTCGCCTAATTCAACCCAGGAGGTGCTATCGTGTCCACCGACATCCTCGCGACGGTCGCCTTTGACGACCAGGGGTATTTGCAGAACCCCGCGGATTGGACGCCCGAACTGGCCGAAGCCCTGGCCGCGCAAGAGGGCATCCAACTCACCGAAAAGCACTGGCAAGTCATTCGCTTCTGCCGGGCGAAGGCCGCGGAAACGGGCAAGTCGCCCACGCTGCGGCAGATTTCCCTGGGAACGGGCATCCCGACCAAGGAACTCTTCCAACTGTTCCCCAAAGGGCCGGCCAAGCGGGTGGCCCGCATCGCCGGGCTGAAGAAGCCCGAAGGCTGCATTTAGACGCTCGGCCGGGCGCGCGCCCGGCCGGGCTCCAGGAGGTATCGCATGTCGCACGAAGAAAATCGCCACATGGCCTTCATCTGCTCCAAAGGCAATCTCGACATGGCCTACCCCGCGCTCATCATGGGCTGGGCCGCGTTGGGCAACGGCGTGGATGTCACCATCTTCTTCACTTTTTGGGGCCTGGACATCATCCGCAAGAAGTACATGGACAAACTGCAACTGCCGCCCGTGGGCGTGGCCGGTATGCGCACGGGCATGATGGGCGTGCCCTTCGATGTGGGCATCCCGCAAATCATGGGCGTGTTGCCGGGCATGACCGCGGTCGCCACCGCGTTGATGCGCAAGAAGATGGCCGAACTGGAGGTGCCGCCCATCTCGGAATTCTTGCAAATGCTGCAAGACGCCGGCGCGCGCCTCTACGCCTGCAAGATGACCGTGGACATGATGGGCCTGACCCGAGAAGACTTCATGGACGGCGTGGAAATCGTGACCGCGGGCGACTTCATTGACATGACCGAGGGCGCGCAGATTGTGTTCATTTGAGCCCCGCGCGGGCGCTCACTGTAAGAACCAGTCCCGCAGGCGGTCCCAGAACGAGCGGTCCTGGTGGGGCTTGACCTCGGTGCCCAAGGTCGCGGCCAGGCGTTCGAAGAGTTCGCGCTGCTCGGGCGTCAGCCGGCGGGGGATTTCCACATGGATGAGCACCCGCTGGTCCCCGCGCCGGCCGTGGCGGTCGGGCACGCCCTTGCCGGGGATGAGAAGTTCGTCCCCCTCCTGCGTGCCCGCAGAGATGCTCAGACGCGCGGGCTCGCCGTCAATGGTGGGCACTTCGACCTCCGCGCCCAAGGCGGCCTGGGCCACGTTGATGCTCAGCGGCAGCAAGATGTCTTGCCCCTGACGGCGGAAGAAGGGGTGCCGCTTGACCCGAATGTGCACATAAAGGTCGCCGGGCGGCCCCCCATCGCTGCCGGGCTCGCCCTGCCCCGGAATGCGCAGGCGATAGCCGTCGTCCACGCCGGGCGGAATGTCCACCTCCAGGCGCACAGACTGCTTGACACGCCCCCGGCCCTTGCACAGGGTGCAGGGTGTGCGCACAATCGAGCCCTGGCCCCGGCAGGTGGGGCAGGTGGATACCTGGACCATCGGGCCCAGCAGCGTGTGCACCTGACGGCGGATTTCGCCCCGGCCGTGGCAGGTGGGGCACACCTGAGGCGTGGTGCCGGGCTCCAGGCCGCTGCCCTGGCAGCGGGAGCAGAGCCCCTCGCGCGTGAAGGTGATTTCTTTGCGCGGCACCCCAAACACGGCCTCGCGGAAGGTCAGCGTCACCCGCGCCTGCACATTGCGGCCTTTGCGGGGGCGTCGGCGACCGCGGCCGCCAAACCCACCGAACAGGTCCGCGAACAGGTCCATCAGGTCCACAAAGTCGGGCGTGGGGCCACCGGGGCCGAACCCTTCCACCCCCTGGTGCCCGAAGCGGTCATAGCGGGCCCGCTTTTCGGGGTCCGAGAGCACCGCGTAGGCTTCGTTGATTTCCTTAAAACGCTCTTCCGCGTCGGGCGCGTCGCTCACATCGGGGTGATATTGCCGCGCCAGACGGCGGAAGGCCTGCTTGATTTCCTCTTGGGTGGCGTGTCGCGGCACGCCCAACACTTCGTAATAATCCCGCTTGGCCGCGCTCATGGCCGTTGGCTCCCGCTGCGGGGCATATCGAGGGCGTTACAGGGCCACCCGCACCAGCGCGGGCCGCAAGACCTGGTCCCCCACCCGATAGCCTTTGCGCACCACCTCGATGATGTGGCCGCTGGCGATGTCGGTGCTGGGCTCCGCGGCGATGGCTTCGTGCAGGTAAGGGTCGAAGGGGTCGCCGGGCTGCGGCTCGATGGGCTCCAGCCCGTGCTGGCGCAAGAAGGCGCGCATCTTTTGGGCGATAAGCACCACGCCCTTGGCCCAGGCCCCGGCTTTGCCCCGGGTGGGCCGCTCGTGCAGGGCCAGGTCCAGGTCGTCCAAGATGTCCAGCAGGCCCTTGAGCACATCCCCGCGCACGCGGTCGCGGGTTTGGGCGGCCTGCTTTTCGACCCGCTGGCGATAGTTGGCAAATTCGGCTCGTTCGCGCTGCCAGCCGGCCAGGTATTCTTCGGCTTTGGCTTGCGCTTCGGCCAGCGCGGCGCGCAGCGCCTGCGGGTCTTCGCCCGCGCCCTGGGCAGCCGTGGGTTCGGGAGCCTCGGGCTGGGGCTCGTGAGATTGGCCGTGAGCAGGCACGCGCGTCTCGGTCATGGTGTGTACTCCTGTTGCGGTCGAGATAGGAACCCCAACACGCGCCATCTTACCCATGCGGCATGTTCCACCGCACCGGCAGCGTGTGCGGCCCGACTTGTAGCCTGGGGGGCTCCGCCTCTCATCTTACCACGCCGCGAACGGCCAAGTCAATCGAGGTTGTTGGAAAAATGTTAGAGATGAGGGCCGTGCCCGTTGCCCGCGGCCCGAATTTCCTCGGCCCGAAAGACCACTTTCTCTTTGCCCGCCAGTTTCTCTTGCACCTTGCGGGCGATGAGGTCCAGGTGCTGGGGCTGGGCGACATAATCCAGGTCGTCGGCCGGCACGGTGAGCACGGGGCAGGCGGTGAAGTCGGCAATCCAGGCCTCGTAGAGGGCGTTCAGTTGGGCCAGATAATCGGCCTCGATGCGCTGCTCATAGGCCCGGCCGCGCTGGGCAATGCGGTGCAACAGGGTGGGCACGGAGGCCTGCAGATAGACCACCAAGTCGGGGGGCGGTAGGAAGGCCAGCGCGGCCTCGTACAAGGCGCGATAGGTGCGATAATCGCGCGCGCTCATCAGGCCCTGGCGATAGAGGTTGTGCGCGAAAATCTCCGCGTCTTCATACACGCTGCGGTCTTGCAGCGCGGGGCCGGGATGCGCGGCGATGTGCTGGTGCAGGCGCAGGCGATGGGCCAGAAAGAAGACCTGGGAGTGGAAAGCCCAGCGGGCCATGTCCGCGTAGAAGTCGGCCAGATAAGGGTTGTCCACCTCGGGCTCGTAGAACGGCGTCCATCCCAGGCGCTGCGAAAGCAGGCGCACCAGGGTGGATTTGCCAACGCCGATGTTGCCGGCCACGATGATGAAATGGCGCGCGCGGGGCATGGGCGTCCTCCCTCAGGGGGCGAAATAGACCAGGGCCCGGCCCTGGGCCGCGTTGCTCACGATGCGCAGCGTGCCTTGTGGGCGGTAGTCCGCGGCGCGCAGCACCCGCAGCACGGCTTGCAACTCGGGCGGGGCGTCGGGCAAGAACTCGGTCAGCCGGTTGGGCAGGTCGTAGAAAAAGGCCCGGTTGAAGCGGGTGCGCGGGTCGTCCAGGTCTACGGCCAGGGGCAGGATGTTGGACTCCATCAAATCCTGGAAGAAGTGGGTGCCGAAGGACGGCTCCGCGTAGGTGCCGAAGCGGGTGGAGGCCAGTTCCACCAGGGCTTTGGCGTTGTAGATGTCCGCGTAGGTGACCTGCACGCCCAGTTCGGGATTGCGGGTGCCCCAACGCCCCGGCCCCACGCAGATGAAGGGGGTGTCTTCCCAGCGGGCGTTGAGCGCGCTGATGGCGTGGATGAGCCGGGCGCGCTGGCTGGGCGTGCCCAGCCGATAGTAGCCCTCGGGCGTGACGAAGAGCACATAGTGCACCTCGGACACCACCCCCTGGGGCACGATGTTGTGGGTGTCAATGAGCACCTGCTCGTCGGCCACGTGCTCGGGCAGGGCGGCCTGCTGGCTTTCGAGGGTGCTTTGGGGCCGACACTGCACCAGGGTGATTTCCACATCGGGGTTGGGCTCGTGGGGATTGGGAATGCGGGCCGTGAACTCCAGGTCCACAGGGCGCTCATACGCGTCTTCCAGCAGGCGCAGCATGCGACGCATACGGTCCGCGAAGGGCGTGCGTTGCAGCCACTCCTCGAAGGTCACCACCAGGTCGTGGATTTTGTCCCGCAGCAAGAAGGTGCTGTGCAGCGGGGTGAGATAGCCGCCCGCGTCCAGCGAGAAGATGAAGCGCAGGCCGGGGTAACGGCGGTCCACCACCTGGTGCACGGGCAAAGTGCGGAAGGTGTTGGCCTGCAGGTCAATGAGGTCCACGGCCCGCTGCGAGTAGCGGCGCACCTCTTTGGCCGTGGTCTCGGGGCGCAACAGGGGATGGCTCAGCGCGACCAGGCGGGGGTAGTCGTCGCCCACCCGGTCCACCGCGCGGGTGCCCAGGCCCCACACCAGGCGCACGAAGCCGTCTTCCATGCGAATCTGGGGCGACCAGCGGAAGAGGTTGCGGCTGAAGGCCACCCCCGCGGCCTGGGGGAAGAAGTAGTCGCGGAAAGCCTCGCCCTGCACCTTCTGGATGAGGATGGCGATGCGCTCGTCGTAGTCCAGCAAGCCCCGGGCCTGCCGGTAGAGCAGGGGTTCGGGGGCCAGGGCGCTGGCATACACCCCCGCGATGGCCTGCACCAACGCGCCCAGGTTTTCGTCGGGCGTGCCCTGGTTGGCGCAGAAGTAACTGTCGTATTTGCCCGCGAAGGACGCGCCGAAGTTGTCCTCCAGCAGGCTGGAGGAGCGCACGATGAGGGGATGCTGGCCTACCTGCCGCAGCAGGTCCCGCAGGGCTTGCTCGATGTCCTCCGGGAAGCGGCCCTGCAGGAATTCCTCCCGCAGTTGGGGGTAGTTGGCCTCGATTTCGGCGCGGCTTTTGTATTTCTGGTCGGCCCAACGCATCAGCCCGTTGTGGGCCATGAACGCGTACATCACATCGGAGCCCAAGAAGAACGATTCGGGCACCCGCACCGTGGCCTGGATGTCTTCGTCGCCGGCACGCATGAGCACCCGATGGGCCAACAACATGCCCGCGGCCTTGCCCCCGATTTTGCCCGGCCCAATCTTGCGTTTGTAAATGTAGAGCAGGTCTTCCAGGGTCAGCCAGCGGCGGGCCAGGCTCACATACGCCAGTTGGTCGCTGATGAGCCGCCGAATGAGCACTACCTTGAGTTCCTGCTCCCGGGCCGCCTGCCGCTGCCGCTCCGCGGGCGACATTTGCACGAACATGGACGCGTGCTCGATGAGCAACTCTTCGGACGCGAACTCGGGGTTGAAGATGATGTCCACATCCGCGGCATGGGGGGCCTTTTCGGCCAGCACCTCGCGCACGATTTGCTCGAACAATTCCAGCGGCAGG
The DNA here is from genome assembly GCA_015494815.1 of Anaerolineales bacterium. Lineage (GTDB taxonomy): Bacteria > Chloroflexota > Anaerolineae > Anaerolineales > DRMV01 > JAADEN01. Next base: position 11,889 of record WGAK01000001.1, read on the forward strand.
TGGTAGGCGAAGTACAGGTCGGTGAGGTGCGAACGCACCCGGTCGCGGCGGGTTTCCCACACCTCTTCGGGGTCGCCGTAGCGCGGCACGCCCTCACGCTGTTGCGAGCGAATGGCGTGCTCACGCACCAGGGCCTCGAACTCTTGCGGCGAGATGATGCCGCGCTCGAACAAGGCCTTGCGCATGCGGGCCCGGATGCGGGTGCGCAGGATGGGATATTGGGCCAGGGTGGTGTAGATGCGCCACAGCGGGTCGGTGCTGGAGACGGTCACCGGCGGGCTCCTGCAGGGGATGGGCGGTCGCCCCCGCGCGGGTCAGGATTCGCGAGCCGCGGCCAGCATGATGCGCACGATGGCGGCCGTGCCGATGAGCAAGATGAACACCATCACCACGGCCAAAAAACCATCGCGCTGGGCCAGGGACCACTGGGGCCCGGCCGCCGCGGCAACCGACGCGACGAGCGAGGCGAACATGGCTGCGCCCTCCTGAAGGGGATGCCGACGAACACCGTTACGGCCATTATACCGACTTTTCGCCGCTCACGCGGCCGGGCCGTCCAGCCCCTCCCAGGTGACCTGCAGACCGTGGGGGGCCAGGGCCTGGAGCAAGGCCCGGGGCGGCACGTGCCGCAAGGGCGAGAGCAGCCCGCGCGCGGTGATGCGCCCGGTGAGCAGCAACCACGCGCCCGCGGCTGCGGTGAAGCCCACCGTGCGCTGCATGGCCAGCAAGCCCGTGGTCAAATCCCGATAGTCCAGCAGTTGCGCGGCCCGCCGCACCGGACGGCCGTCCTGCTCGCCGGCCACCTCCACCCGCACCAGCGCGATGTCGCGCTCGTGAGGGGCGTACTGAAGTTGCGGCTCCAGCAGGGCCTGCAGGAAACGCGCCGGGGCCACCGACGCGCCGTCCACCGCGATGGGCTGCGGGTCCAGAAAGCCCAGTTGCCCCCAGGCCCGCCACAACGCGCAATGCCCCGGCCAGCGCAGCGAGTAGCGCCCCGCGGTGCACACATCGGCCTGCGGACCCAGGGCGCGCACATAGCGGGTCACATCGCCGTTGGGGTAAGCCTCCAGCGCGCCCAGGCCGGGCACGGTGTAGGTGAAGCAATGCTCGGGGCTGAACAGGGCCGCGGGCGGAATGTCCACCACCTGACCGTGCTCGATGACCCGGGCCGGGCGGCGATACGCGCGCAGCACCCCCTCGAAGGTCCACGAGATTTTGTAGCGCAACGGGGGCGTGGCCGCCGCGGGTTCGGGGATGCCCGCGCCGAACACCCGCCACAGGCGCACCCGGTCCAGGTCACGCAGCAGCACCTGCGAGAGAATCAAATCCAGGCCGGGGTCCAGGCCCATCTCGGGCAGCAGGGCCACCCCGCGGGCCGCGGCGCGCACCCCCAGGGCCGTAAACTCGGGCAAGGGGTACGAGGCGTCCACATAATGCACCCCGCGCGCCACCGCGGCCTGCGCCAGGGCCAACCGCTGGGCCGGCGGCACCAGGCCGACCACCACGGCCACGCCCGCGTCCCAGGCCGGGGCCAACGCGTCGGCCGCGTCCACATCCGCGGCCAGCACCCGCACCTTGGGCGAGGCCACCCGGCGTTGCAGCGCGTCCAGAGCCGCCGCGCGGCGGTCCACCACCCACACCTGCGCCACCTCGGGCTGCGCAACCAGGGCATACACGGCCGCGGTGCCTTGCAACCCGGCCCCGGCGACCAACACGCTTTTGGCGTTCATCCTGCACCTCGGGCAAGGGGGTCAGCCTGTGCGCCAACGATACAGCCGATACAACCACGGGCGATACACCCGGTCCCACGGCCCGGCGGTGCGGCGCACTTGCCCGCCAAAGCCGCGCTTGAAGCGATACACGCCCCACAGCCCATCCCGGCGGTGGGTGAATTGCGCTTCCAGGTCGGCCTCGTCCGCGTCGGGAATGCCCCACAAGTCATATTCCACCGCGCCCTGGGCCTTGGCCCAACGCATGGCTTCCCATTGGAGCAAATAGGTGGGCATCTTGTTGCGATGGCGGTTGGACGAGGCGCCGTAGAAATACCAGGCCCGGGGCCCCCGGCGAAAGACCATGAGCGCGGCCAGGGGTTCGCCCTGATATTCGGCCACCAGCAACTGGGCCTGGCCACGCGGGTGGAACAGGGCATAGGCCCGCCGGTAATACGCGGCCGGGTGCAGGGGGAACCCGTCCCGTTGGGCCGTGGCCTGCAGCAAGGCGTAGAAACCGTCCACATCCTCCCAGGGGCGCACTACCACGCCCTTGCGCGCGGCCAGGCGGATGTTGTAGCGGGTCTTCTGCTTCATGCGGGCCAGCAGGGCGTCTTCGTCGCCGCGCAAATCAACCACGATGGTGCGGGGGGGCTGCACGCTGTGCGTCGAGGCCACGAAGCCCGGCGGCGGCCCCGCGCCCCAGCGGGCCTGGGCGTCTTCTTGCCACAAGTCGGGCTCGACCTTGACCAGCACGGCCCGCCGTCGGCGGGCTTCCGCGTCCACCGCGTCCCACAGGGCCGGGGTCCAGTCCCCTACCGGGCCGCGAGGCACATAGCCCAACTGCCAGCCCAGGGGCAGGCCGCGCCACAGCACCAACACGCCGCTGCGCCCCACCACGAAGGGCGTGGCCTGCCAGCCGAACGCGGCTTTGAGCCGCGCCCAGGTGGCCGTTTGCAAAATGTGCGCCTGGGGGTGGGCGCGCAGAAAGGCCTCCCAGGCCTCCAGGGAAAGGGGGGCGGGCTCAGTCATGCCAGGCTTCCCAGGCGTCGTGGAGCACTTCGTCGGGCACGGTCACGCCGGTGGTCACCTGGCCCACGGCCACGGGCAGCGCGAAATACACCTGGCGACCGCGGCGCTTCTTGTCGTGCCGCAACGCCCGGCGGAAGGGCCCCCACCCCACCTGCGCGGGGATGTGGGTAGGCAGCCCCAACGCGTGGGCCCAGGCCGCAACCTGAAACGGCCAGTCGCGCGGGGCCAGGCCCAGGCCCGCAGCCAGCGCGGCCTCGACCACCAGACCCACGGCCACGGCCGCGCCGTGGGGGTAGGTGTAGTCCAGCGCGGCCTCGATGGCATGGCCCACCGTGTGCCCGGCGTTGAGTTGGGCCCGCAGCCCCGTACGCTCGTAGGGGTCTTGCTGCACGATGGCCACTTTGACGGCCACGGCCCGGCGCACCACCTCGTCCCGGTGGCGGCGGGCCGCGTCCAGCCCGCCCTCGAGCAAGGCCAGCAAGCGGCGGTCGCCGGCGATGAGCGCGTGCTTGAGCACCTCGGCCAGGCCAAAGCGCCATTCCTGAGGCGGCAGGGTGCGCAGCAAATCGGGGTCGGCCAGCACGGCCCGGGGCGCGTGGAACGCGCCCACCAGGTTCTTGCCCGCGGGCAGGTCAATGCCCGTCTTGCCGCCCACCGCGGCATCCACCATCGCCAGCAACGAGGTGGGCAGGTTGACCCAGGGGATGCCGCGCAAATAGGTGGCGGCTGCGAAACCGGCCAGGTCGCCCACCACGCCGCCGCCCAAAGCCAGCACCAGGCTGTGGCGGTCCAGCCCGGCCGAGGCCCACGCTTCCCACAGTTGGGTCAACGGCGCCAGGGTCTTGCTGGCCTCGCCGGGGTTGAGCACGTGCACCGATACCTCGCATTCGTCTTGCCCCAGGCTTTGGAGCAGAGCCGCGGCATGATGATGGTGGACATGGCGGTCGGTGACCACGCCCACGGACGACGGACGCGGGGTGAGCCAGGGGGCCAGCGCGGTGTCCCAGGCCTGGGCCAGGCCCGAGCGCACCCGCAGGTCGTAGGCCGGGCCCATGCCCTGCACCCGAAACGCACCCAGGGCGATGTGCACTTCGTGGGCCACGGCCTCGGGGGGTTGGTCGTCGGTGGGCACCTGACGGGGGAAGGTGGCGTAATGCGCGGCCCGGGCCTGGAGCAAGGCGTGCAGTTGGGCCGCGTCGGTGGCCAGAGGGCGCTGCCCCGGTTGGGTCTGATGGCGTGCCAACAGGGTTTGAGGCCGGGCCGTGAGCAGCACGATTTGCCCCTGGGCCTGGGCCAGACGCCGGTTGGCCGGGTCGAGCAACGCGCCCCCGCCCAGGGCCACCACGGCCCCGCGGGTGCCCTGGAATTCGCGCGTAAGCGCGCGCAGCGCGGCGGTTTCGCGCTGCCGAAAGCCGGCTTCCCCCTCGCTGGCGAACACCTCGGGGATGGGCCGCCCCGCGGCCTGGGCGATGCGCGCGTCCAGGTCCACGAAGGGCAATTCCAAATGGCGGGCCAGTATGGCGCCCACCGTGCTCTTGCCCACCCCGGGTGGGCCGTACAAAAACAGCATATGCATTGATGTACCCTCTTGGTACGGCGTGTATTTTGGATTATACTTCAGAGTGCCGGCCTTGAGCGTGCCTCGGGCCGGGAGAAGCCGCCGGGGGCCGGGCCCCGCAGGAGCGAATCATGCAAGACGATTTCGCCTTCTTCCAGGACGATGTTGCCCCCACCGCGGGTGAGGGCGGCGAGGGTGAGGCTACCCAGCCCGTAGAAGAGCGCCTGGCCTGGGCGCAGAAGGAACTGGACCGTATTGACAAGCGTCTGCGCGAATTGCGCATGACCGCGGACCGCGTTAAAGAGGAGAGCGAGCGCCTGGGCCAGCAAAGCGCGTCCATCATCGCCTACCTCAAGCAGGCGGTGCGCCGCGGGCATACCCAGGATGTCATCAAAGGCTATGAGACGGCCCTGGAGACGCAAAAGCGCCACCTGCTGATGCGCGGGCAGGTGGAAAGCCTGGAAAACCAGCGCAAAACCTTGGAGATGTACCGCGACCTGCTGGTGCAATATGTGGAAGTGCTGGAACATCTGGCCGCGCAAGGCCCGCGCGGTGAGGCCCGGGGTGGGCCTTCGCCCGCGTCGGTGGAACTGGTGAAGATGGTCATCGAGGCTGAGGAACGGGTGCGGCGGCGGCTGGCGCGGCAGGTGCACGACGGGCCCGCGCAGGCCCTGGCCAACTTCATCCTGCAAACCGACATCGCGTATCGGCTGTTCGAGAGCAGCCCCGAAGAGGCCGGCAAAGAGTTGGACAACCTGCGCCGCGCGGTCAACACCACCTTCCAGCAAGTGCGGGCCTTCATCGCGGAGTTGCGGCCGCTGACCTTAGACGACCTGGGCCTGGTGGCCGCGGTGCAGCGCTATTTGCAAATGGTCGAGAAACGCCACGACGCCAAAACCCAACTGCAGGTGCAGGGCGCGCCGCCGCAAAACCTGGCCCGCTATCTGCAGATGCTCATCTTCCGCGGGGTGCAAGAAGCGGTTTCGCGAGCGGTCACCTACGGCCACGCCTCGCAGGTGGAGGTCACCTTAGACTTTCAGTTGCAGCAAATCTTCCTGCGCGTGCAGGCCGACAGCAAACGCTGGGTGCGGGAAGAAGCCTCGACCGACGAAATTCGCGAGGCCGACGAATCGCTGCGCCTGCTGCGCGAGCAGGTGGAGATTCTGGGCGGCTCGCTCATCGTGGAGCCGTTGGAGACGGGCGAAGGCGAGTTCATCGAGTTTTTGATTCCCGTGGCCCGCGAAGATTGAGACGCGGAAAACATGAGCATTGTTACCCCCTGAGGCGCAACCCAGGCCTTGACAAGGGTTGAAAGGGGAGTACAATGGGCGCATCCTCTCATCAAACTATTTAGTTTGAAGAATCTTTCGAGGGTGGCCCATGCAGCGTGTACAACTGTCGCTCTTTTTGCAGTATTTGATTCACGCCTACCACGAGGCTCGGGAGGCCGGAAAAGACCCCAGCACGGGCGAAGTTCGGCTGCCTCCCCTGGAGCGCATCAGCAAGACCTTGGGCAGCAGCGTGCCCAACCTGCGCGAGCAGTTGGCCGTAGCGCGCGCCCTGGGGCTGGTGGACGCCAAGCCCAAGGTGGGCATTCGCCTGCGCCCCTACACCTTCACCCCCGCGGTCAGCCTGAGCCTGCGGGTGGCCGCGGCCTTAGATACCGCCTACTTCGAGCAGTTCGCGGCGCTGCGCAGAGAGGTCGAACGTACCTTCTTCCGCGGCGCGGTGCAAGCCCTCACCGAAGAAGACCGGCAGCATCTGCAAGCCCTCATTGACCGGGCCTGGGAAAAACTCAACGCCCACCCACCCCGCATCCCCCACCGCGAGCATCGCGAACTGCATCTGACCTTTTATCGCCAAACCGACAATGTCTTCGTCAAGGGCATCGTCGAGGCTTTTTGGGATTTATACGAGGCCGTGGGCCTCAACAAATACACCGACATTGCTTTGCTGCGGGAGGTATGGCTCTATCACCAACGAATCGTCGAAAACATCTTGCGTCAAGATTACGACCGCGCGCAACAGTTGTTTGAAGAGCATCTGGACATGCTCAAACAACGGCAGCCTCAAACTCAATCGTTGCTTTCCCCCGAACCCTTCTGGGAGGAAGAAGTATGACCGTCGAAACCGCTTCTTCGTCGGCGCCAACCGCGGCTCGGCCCGCGGTGGTGAACGATTTTTCCATCACCGTCGGCACCATCAACGGCACCGGCAGCCAGACATCCAACCTGACTTTGCTGCGGGCCCTGTTCAAGATGGGCATTCCCGTGTCGGGCAAGAACCTGTTCCCGTCCAACATCCAGGGTATGCCCACCTGGTATACCATCCGGGTCAACAAGGACGGTTTCATCGCCCGTCGTGACGAGCATGAAATCGTGGTCTCCATGAATCCGGCCACCGTGGACGACGACCTGGCTGAGGTGCTCCCCGGTGGCGTTTTCATTTACGCCGACCATCTGCGTCCGCGCGCCATGCGGGACGATGTGACGGTGTACACCATGCCGGCGCGCAAACTGGCCAAGGAATCGGGCGCGCCCCCGAAACTGCGGGACTATGTGGCCAACATGGTGTATGTAGGCGTGCTGGCCCATTTGCTGGGCATTGATTTGGACGCCATCCGGGAGGCCCTGAGTTACCACTTCCACGGCAAGGCCAAGGCCACCGAGTTGAACTTCGGCGTGGTGCAAAAGGCCGCCGCCTGGGCCGCGGAGAACCTGACCAAGCAAGACCCGTACCGGGTCGAGCCCATGAACGCCACGCGGGGCATGATTCTGGCCGACGGCAACAGCGCCCTGGCCTGGGGCGCGCTGTTCGGCGGCTTGCAGTTTTTGTCCTGGTACCCCATTACGCCCGCGTCCAGCGTGGCCGAGACCATCAACGAATACATCCCCAAACTGCGCAAAGACCCGGTGACGGGCAAGAACACCGTGGCCAGCATCCAGGCCGAAGACGAACTCGCGGCCATCAACATGGCCATCGGCGCGGGCTGGGCCGGGTTGCGCGCCATGACCTCCACCTCGGGACCGGGCATCAGCCTGATGACCGAGGCCGTGGGTCTGGCCTATTACGCGGAAGTGCCCGTGGTGTTGGTCAATGTCCAACGGACGGGCCCCAGCACCGGCCTGCCCACCCGCACGCAGCAGGGCGACATCACCTTCACCTACTTCCTGAGCCACGGCGACACCGAGCACATCATGCTCTTCCCGGGCAACATCAACGAAGCCTTCGAATTCGGCTGGCGCGCGCTCAACATCGCCGAGCGCCTGCAAGCCCCGGTCTTCTTGATGTCGGACCTGGATTTGGGCATGAACCACTGGATGGGGCGCCCCTTCGAGTACCCCGAGGAGATTGACCGGGGCAAGGTGCTTTGGGAAGACGACCTCAAGCGCCTGGCCGAGGAAGGACGCCGCTGGTGCCGCTACGAAGATGTAGACGGCGACGGTGTGCCCTATCGCACGGTCATGGGCAACCGCTACCCCGGCGCGGCTTACTTCACCCGGGGCACGGGCCACGACGAATGCGCCCGCTACAGCGAGGACCCCGAGGTCTGGGTACGGGTCAATCAGCGCATCAAAAAGAAGTACCACGACGGGCGCAAGTATTTGCCCCAACCCGTGGTGGACACCATGGACGGTGCGCAAGTGGGCATCATCGCCTACGGGTCCACCGACCCGGCCATCGTGGAAGCCCGCCACTACCTGCTGCACGACCACGACATGCCCACCGATTACCTGCGCATTCGGGCCGTGCCCTTCCATGACCAGGTACGCGACTTCCTCGCGGCCCATGCCAAAGTGTATGTGGTGGAAGCCAATCGGGACGGCCAGATGGCGCAACTGCTGCGCATGACCTACCCCGAACTGGCCACCCGCATCGTCTCCCACAGCCGTTCCGACGGCCTCCCGCTGACCGCCGAATGGGTGGTCGCGGGCATCCAGGAAGCATGAGGAGAAAGCACCATGGCCAGGACCAACGCCATTGGGTTGACCAAAGCCGATTACAAAGGCGCGCCGACCACCTTGTGCCAGGGCTGCGGCCACAACTCCATCCTCAGCCAAATCATCGCCTCGCTGTTCGAGATGAATGTGCGGCCCGAGGATGTGGTCAAGTTCAGCGGCATCGGCTGTTCGAGCAAAGCGCCCACCTACATGCTCAGCCGCTCCTTTGGCTTCAACGGCCTGCACGGCCGCATGCCCGCGCTGGCCACCGGCGCGCTGGTGGCCGACCGCACCATCAAGGGCATCGGCATGAGCGGCGACGGCGACACGGCCAGCATCGGCATGGGCCACTTCAAGCATGTCATTCGCCGCAATGTGCCCTTCGTGTACATCGTGGCCAACAACGGCGTGTACGGCCTGACCAAGGGCCAGTTCTCGGCCACCGCGGACCAGGGCCTGTACCTCAAGCGCCAGGGCGAGAACCCCTACATGCCCATTGACATCTGCATGGAGGCCCTGGCTTCCAACGCCACTTTCGTGGCCCGCACCTTCGCCGGCGACCCCAAGCAGGTGAAGACCCTGCTCAAGGCCGCGTTCCACCACAAGGGCCTGGCGGTCATTGACATCATCAGCCCGTGCGTGACCTTCAACAACCGGCCCGAATCCCGCTACTCTTACGAGTGGGCCAAGGACCACGAGGCCGCGCTGCATCAGATTGACTTCGTGCCGCCCGAGGAGGAAATCTGGTTGGGCGAGGGCCTGGAGCCGGGCGAGGTGCGCGACATCCGTCTGCACGACGGCTCGACCATCATCCTCAAGCAGGTGGACGAGGACTACGACCCCACGGACCGCTTCGGGGCCATCAAGGCCATCGAAGAAAGTTACGCGCAAAACGTGCTGCTCACGGGCCTGCTGTACATTGACCCCGAGGCGCCCAACATCTACGACATTCTGGACCTGCCCGACGAGCCCCTCAACCGCCTGCCGACCGACCGTCTGCGCCCTTCGGCCGAGGCCTTAGAAGCCATCAACGCCGGTTTGTTCCACGCATAGCCTCGCGACGCGGCTCGGACGCGCACGCCCCTACGACGCCCCCTGCGGCCCCTGGACCGGAGGGGGCGTTGCCGTTCCCCCGCCCAGCGCGTCGCACGGCAGCGGCTCGGCCGCGGTGTGCGGCGCGCACATGTGGGCGCACAGGCAGGTCACGGCCGCGGCCACGGTGGGCTTCAGCACGCGGCGGGTGAAGAACCGGGCGGCCGCGCGGCACACCGCCTCCCAGGCCCGGCGGTTGGCCTGGTCGTGCGCGCATAGCGGCTCGTGCAGGCCCAGTTCACGCCGCACCCACGGCAGTGTGGCCGGCGCGGTGTGCACAATCATGGCGATGAGGCCCAGGTACCAGACGAAGCCTTCGTCGAGTTCCTGACGACGCTCATACGCGTCTTGCGCCGCGCGCACCAGCGGGACATCCTCACGCCAGGCGCCGACGCCGACCTGGGCGTAGCGGTCCAAAGTCGTGGCGATATGCAGCAAGGGCTCCCAGCGGCCCAGGCGGAGCGCGTGCATCCCAATCTCGAAGAGGGCCTCGGCCTCCAGATGGTTATCCCGGGTATGGTCGGTGACATCGAACACGCGCAGGAATTCGTCGAAGCGCAGCAAGTAGGGGTGGTATTCGGCCAGAGCCTGGCCCAGTTTCGTCAGATGCGGCAGCATGGGCC
>WGAK01000002.1 GCA_015494815.1 Anaerolineales bacterium
CCTGCCCCCGCGTCCGCACCTTCGGCCGCCGCGGAGCCGGTTCCCCTTGCCCCCGCGTCCGCGCCTCCGGCCGCCGAGGAGCCGGTTCTCCCTGCCCCCGTGCCCGCACCTTCGGCCACTGCGTCGCGGTTCCCGCGCGGGGCTGTGGGGCTGGTGGTGCTGGCCTGGGGCCTTTCGTTGGCCGGGGCCGTGGGGCTGTATACCCAGGCCGTGAGCGTTCCCCTGGGGCTGCAATACGCCTTTTATGGGCACCTGGTGGCGCTGGGCGCGGAAACCGGCGCGGGGCCGTATCTCTATGCCGCGCGCCGCACGGCTTACGCCTACGCGCTGTGGGCCGCCGGCTTGCTGGCGGCTTTGGGTTTTGCCTGGGCGCTGTTCGGCCCCGGCGTTGGAGGCTGAGACCGTGGCCGCGAGCCTGGTGGCAATGGCGCGCACGCCCTTGGGCGGCTGGGGCTGGCTATGGGCCGCGGTGGTGGCCCTGCTGGCCTATCGGGCCGGTAGCCTCAGCCGCACCGGCCTGTGGAGCGCGTGGCTGGTGGGCGGCGTGATTTTGGGCCTGGGTGGCTGGGCCTGGGGCGTGTTGCTGCTGGCCTTTTTTGTGACTTCCAGCGCGTGGTCGCGCTGGGCCGCGGCGCGCAAGCGGGCCGTGGCCGAGAAGTTCGCCAAGGGCAGCCGCCGCGACGCGGGTCAGGTGCTGGCCAACGGCGGTCTGGCCGCGCTGCTGGTGGGCGGCCACGCGTGGCTGGGCCGTGGCAGCCCGCTGCTGTGGGTGGCCTTCGCGGCCGCGCTGGCCACGGCCACGGCCGACACCTGGGCCACCGAGTTGGGCGTGCTGCATCCCCGCCCGCGGCACGTGCTCACCGGCCGCCCCGTGCCACCGGGGACTTCGGGCGGGGTCTCGCCCTGGGGCTGGGCCGCGGCCGGGCTGGGCGCGGGGCTGCTGGCCTTGCTGGCGGCCGGTCTGGCGCCGCCCACGGCCTCGGCCGCGCGGGTGGCTCTGGCCGTTGCGCTGGGGGGCTTGAGCGGCGCCTGGGTGGATTCGTTGCTGGGGGCCACGGTGCAGGCCATGTTCTACTGCCCGCGCTGCGCCAAAGAAACCGAGCAGCACCCGCGGCACCACTGCGGCGCGCGCACCGAGTATCGCCGCGGCTGGCGCTGGATGACCAACGACATGGTCAACGCGTGGGCCATTGCCGTGGGCGCGCTGGTGGCCAGTCTGGTGTGGTTGGGGAGTTGAGGTCGGTATGGCCCGACGCAAGGCGCGTCCCATTCAAGCCTCGGAAATCAGCGCGTATCTGTATTGTGCACGCGCGTGGTGGTACCGCCGCCGCGGCGAAGCGCCGCGCAATGCGGCCCAACTGGAGGCCGGGCGGCAGGCGCACCGCGCCCACGGGCGCCGGGTCGCGCGCGTGCGGCTGGCGCGTTGGGGCGCTTATGCGCTGCTGGCCCTGGCCGTGGTGGGGTGGGCCGTGTATTGGGCGTTGCAGGTGGCGGGGTGAGACAAACGCCACGCCCCGGCGCGCGGCCGGGGCGTGGATGCGCTCGGTATGCGGTGTGGGGGTTAGACGGGGATTTGCTCCGCGGCTTCGGGAATCTGGAAGCCTTCCTTGCGCAGCACCTTGCGCAGTTGGATGAAGCCGCGATGCCCGACCCCGCGGATATCCACCAGGGACTTGGCATCTTCGGCCATGCGTTCCAGGATTTGCCCCGCGGTTTGCAGGCCGGCCTCTTCCAGGGCCTGAATCAGGTTGGCGGGCAGAGGCAGGTTGCTCACCGGGCGCTGCGGCGAAGTGCGCATGCGGCGGCGTTCCTCGCGCTCTTTGCGGCGCTGCTCCGCGATTTGCAGCCGCTTCATGAAGCGGTCCACCTGGCCTTCGGTGTCCACGATGCGTTGTTCGCCGGTGAAGAAGGGGTGGCACTTGGAGCACACTTCCACATGGATGACGGGAACCGTCGCGCCCGTGGTCCAGGTGTTGCCGCAGGCGCAGATGACCTTGGCGTCCCAGTAGTATTTCGGATGAATGCCGGTTTTCATGGCCTTACGCTCCTTCCGCCAAGGGGATGACGCTGACGCGCTTGCGGCCGCCACGCAGGGTCTCGAAGTGCACGATGCCGTCCACCGTGGCGAAGAGGGTGTAGTCTTTGCCGACGCCCACATTGCGGCCCGGGCGGATTTTGGTGCCCCGCTGGCGCACCAAAATATTGCCGGCACGCACGAACTGGCCGCCGTACCGCTTGACGCCCAAGCGCTTGGAGATGCTATCCCGACCGTTTCGGCTGGAACCACTACCTTTCTTGTGAGCCATGGTTCTTCCTCCTCAGCAACTACCCGAGTTCGATGGTGTCCACCACCAGGCGGGTGAAATCCTGACGGTGGCCACGGCGACGGCGGTAGCGCTTGCGGGGCTTGTATTTGAAGACCAGCACTTTGGGGCCCCGAAAGTGCGCTTGTACCGTGGCTTTGACCTTGGCCCCGGCCAGCGTGGGGGTGCCCACATGCACCGTGCCGTCGTCGTCCACGGCCAGCAGCACCTGGTCGAACTCCACTACCGCGCCCGGCTCGGCCTTCAAGCGGTTGACTTCCAACACGCCGCCGGGCTCCACTTTATACTGGTGCCCTTGGGCTTCAATGATGGCGTACTTCATCGTCGCCTCCATGCAAAATCTCTACCCAGGAGGGGTGGCACACGAAAAAGCCCCACCCGCTTACGCCCTGGGGTAGGGGCCCCTATTATACCCACAGGCCGCCGAATGTGTCAATGAAAATCGTGCGGGCCGCGGTGCGGGGTCCGCGGTGCGCGTCCGCGCGCGGCTGGTATAATCGCCGCAATGCTCTTTTTGCAGGCGAGGTGACGATGATGTGCCCTTATGTGCCCCCGCGCTGGCGCGCTGCGTTGTCGTTCGGGCTGTGGATGACCCTGGCCGTGGTGCTGTCTATGCTGGGGCCGCCCGAGCGCACGCTGGGCCCCAACATCCGCGCGGTGTATCTGCACGGCGCCTGGGTGTGGACCGCGTTGTTGGGCTATGCCTGGGCCGCCTGGCTTGCCCTGACCGCGTTGCGGCCTGGCGCGGACCCCGCCAGGCTGCGCGCTTCGCAGCACTGGGCCTGGGTGGCGACTTTCTTCTGGGTGACCTATTTGCCGGTGTCGTTGTGGGCCATGCAGACCAATTGGAACGGCTTGTTCCTGGCCGAGCCCCGCTGGCAGGTGGGCCTGGCCTTTGCCGTGGCCGGGGTGCTCTTGCAGGTGGCGGCCGCGTTGTTGCCCCCGCGCGCGGTGGCGTGGATTAACCTGGGCTTCTTCGTCGCGCTGGTGCTGTCCATCGCCAGCGCGCGGCAGGTGATGCATCCCCCCGCGCCCATGTTCACTTCGCGCGGGGTGGGGGCCATGCAAGTGAGTTTCGCGGCGGTGCTGCTGGCTTTGCTCATGGCCCAGCGGGCCGCGGTGCAGTGGGTGCAGGCCCTGCGCCCCGCGGCCGAAGCCGCCGCCGCACAGGATGCTTCGCCTTCGGCCTGAACCCCGGCCGGAACGTTTCGTTCCCCATCGAGGAGGCACCTCTATGCGTATTCACAGCGTGGCCGTTTACCACATCCGCATGCCGCTGGTGACCACCTTCGCGACCTCGACGCACAGCCGCAACGAGCGCGACGCGCTGCTCATCGAGGTGCGCGATACCGACGGTTATGTGGGCTGGGGCGAGGTGGTGGCGGGGTATGCGCCGTATTACTCGCCCGAAACCGTGCTCACGGCCGAGCACATGCTGAACGAGTTTCTCATCCCCGCGCTGTTCGACGGCCCGGTGCATCATCCGGGTGATTTTCTCGACCGGGTCGGCTGGATGCGCAACCATCGCATGGCCAAGGCCGGCGTGGAGATGGCTTTGTGGGATTTGTACGGCAAGCGCCTGGGGCGTTCGCTGAAGGATTTGTTGGGCGGCACGCGCGACCGGGTGCCGGTGGGGGTGTCGGTGGGCCTGCAAGAGAACCCCCAACGCCTGGTGCAGGTGGTGGAGGCGTACCTCAACCAGGGTTACCGACGCATCAAGTTGAAGATTCGGCCCGGCCAGGATGTGCTCTTCGTGCGGGCCGTGCGCGAGGCGTTCCCCGAGGTGCCGTTGCAGGTGGACGCCAACAGCGCCTACGACCTGGAGACCGCGCGCACCGCGCTGCGGCCTCTGGACGACATGAACCTGCTGCTCATCGAACAGCCCCTGGCCTACGATGACCTGTGGGACCACCACAAACTCCAGCAGGAGTTTCGCACGCCGTTGTGCCTCGACGAGAGCATCACCTCGGCGGAAAAGGCGCGCAAGGCCATGGAGATGGACGCGGCGCGGGTCATCAACATCAAGGTGGGCCGGGTCGGTGGGCTGACCGAGGCCGTGCGCATCCACGACCTGGCCGCGCAGCAGAAGGTGCCCGTGTGGTGCGGCGGCATGCTGGAGACCGGCATCGGCCGGGCCGCGAACCTGGCGCTGGCGTCGCTGCCGAACTTCCGCCTGCCGGGCGACATCTCGGCCACGGACCGTTACTACGAACTGGACATCACCCACGAGCGCTTTGCCCTCAACGACGACGGCACCATCACCGTGCCCCAGGGCCCCGGTCTGGGCGTGCGGGTCAACCGCGAGGCGCTGGCCTTCTACACTGTGCACAGCATGACTTATTACAACAACGCTCTGTAGGCCGTGCCTGTGGGTGTTGGGGGATAAGGGCCGGTCGTGCGACCGGCCCTGGCATTTAAGGCCGGGGCCTATGCCACCACCCGATAGTTCCGCATCATGCCCATGTCTTCGTGTTCCAGATTGTGGCAATGGTAGAGATAAAGGCCCTCGAAGTCGGTGAAGCGCAGCAGGATGTCCACCTGCTCGCCGGGCAGCACCAGCACGGTGTCGTGCCAGCCCTCGTTGACGAAGCCCTCGCCCAGGGTCTCCCACAGCACCTGGGCCTGCGGCGTGAGTTTGCGCCGCAAAATCTGGAACTGCAAGCCGTGCACATGCATGGGATGCGGCAGGGCCATGCCCATCCCCATGCCGCCGCCCATGCCCATCCCCATGCCACCGCGGCCCATGCCGCCCGCGGCGTTGAGGAAGGACCACACCTCCAGGTCGCCTAAGCGCACGACCTCGTCGTCCGCGGTGGCGGTCATCTCGAAGGTGCGGCCGTTGAGGGTCCAGCCCAGGCCGGGGGTCATGCTCAGCACGAAGGTGCGGGGCTGGCCCGCGTTGACCGCGTCGTCTGCGCGATAGGGCTCGATGGTGCTCAGGCGTTCGGGCAGGGGCTCGCCGCCGTCGGCCTGCTGCTCCACCACCGCGGTGAGCACCGGGAAGGACGCGTCGCCGCCCGGTGCCGCGTGGGGCAGGTTCATCAGGATGCGTCGCGTGCCCAAGGGCAGGTCGCGGAAGTCCACCCACAGGTCCACCCGCTGCGCGGGGCCTAAGGTGATGTAGGGCTTTTGGACGGGGCGCTCCAGCAATCCGCCCTCGGTGCCGATGACGGTGAGGGGGGCGCCGTCTTGCCAGGCCAGTTTGTAGATGCGCGCGTTGGAGCCGTTGAGGATGCGCAGCCGATAGGGCCGGGTGGCGACGGACAGCGTGGTGTCGGCCCGGCCGTTGACCAGCAGCCGATTGCCCAAGAAGCCCATCATCTGGGTCATCATGTTGCCGCCATAGACCAGTTGATTGTTGCCGTCGAAGACCCGGTCTTGCAGCACTACGGGCAGGTCATAAGGCCCGCCGGGCAGGCCCAGGGCCTCTTCCTCCTCATCGTGCACCAGAAAGAGCCCCGCCAGCCCGTGGTAGACCTGCGGGCCGGTGAGGCCGTGAGGGTGGGGGTGGTACCAGTAGGTGCCGGCCCGGTCCATGACCACGAAGTCGTAGAGATAAGTCTCGCCCGCGCGGATGACGAAGCGTGGGTGGCCGTCGTCTTCGTGGGGAACATGCAGGCCGTGCCAGTGCACGATGGACTCTTGAGGCAGTTCGTGGCTGAAGTGCACCCGCACCCGCCAGCCCTTGCGCACATGGAAGATGGGCCCCAGGTACGAGTCGGGCAGGGTTTGCAGCGCGTCCTGGGGGCCGCGCACCACCTCGCCGCGATAGCGCCAAACCCGCGTGGGTGGGCCGGGCAGGATGCCGACCTCGTCGGGCACCGCGGTCAGGCGCACTTCCAGGTCGGGGTCGCCAGGCGGCAGGGTGCGCGTCGCGGCGTCCGAGGCGGTGGTCGGCTCTTCCCGCCGCGTGGTGGGGGTGAGGGCGCCCACCACGCCGCTCAAAGGCGCCGGCAGCCCGCGGCCCACCAGGCTGCAGCCCGCGGCCAGGCCGCCCAGGCCGACCAGGCGGAGAAAATCACGGCGAGACAACGACATGGCGAACCTCCTTGCCAGGTGGGGTGGGAATGCGAACAAGGCGGGGCTTGAGCGGGAAGCCAGAGCCTTCCCGCGCGGCCGCGGCACCCGCCACGGCCGTGGAATGCCGCGGCCCGCTCACGCCAGCGCGGCCCGACGCAGGCCTTGCGCGTTGAGGGCCACGATGATGGTGCTCAGGGACATGAGCAGCGCGCCCACCGCGGGCGAGAGTTCCACGCCCCAGGGCGCCAGCACGCCCGCGGCCAGGGGCAGGGCCACGATGTTGTAGCCCGCGGCCCACAGCAGGTTTTGCACCATCTTGCGATAACTGGCCCGGCTCAGCGCGATGACCTTGACCACATCCAGGGGGTTGCTGCGCACCAGGATGATGCCCGCGGATTCCACCGCGACATCGGTGCCGCTGCCGATGGCAATGCCCACATCCGCGCGGGCCAGGGCCGGCGCGTCGTTGACGCCGTCGCCCACCATGGCCACCCGGTGTCCCTGGGCCTGCAAATCGGCCACGATGCGGTCCTTGTGTTCGGGCAGCACCTCGGCGAACACCGCGTCGATGCCCAACTCTTGCGCCACGGCCTCGGCCGCGGCCCGGCTGTCCCCCGTGACCATGGCGACCTGCAAGCCCAGGTCGTGCAGCCGCTGCACGGCCGCGTAACTCTCGGGCCGAATGACATCCGCGATGGCCAGCGCGGCCCGCACCCGGTCGTCCTGCACGAGAAAGACCACCGATTGTCCGCGGGCCCCGGCTTGTTCCGCAAATGCGGCCAGACGGGGTGGCAGGGTGCGCTCCAGCAGGTTCAGCAGGCGCGGCCCGCCCACATAGACCTCGTGCTCGCGATAGCGAGCGAACACCCCGCGGCCGGGCAGGGCCCGAAAATCCGTCACCGGCAACCGGGGCAGCCGCCGCGCTTCGGCCGCGGCCCGCACCGCCTGGGCAATGAGGTGCTCGGAGTCCCCCTCGACCGCGGCGGCCAGGGCTAAGGCTTCGTCCTCGTCGTCTTGCGGGTCGGCCAGGGCTATGGCCACCACGCCGAACGTGCCCTGGGTCAGGGTGCCGGTCTTGTCGAAGAGCACCACATCCACCTCGCGCGCGGCTTCCAGGGCCAGGCGGTCGCGGATGAGGATGCCGTGCCGGGCGGCCAGCGCGGTGGTGATGGCCACCACCAGAGGCACGGCCAGCCCCAGCGCGTGGGGGCAGGCGATGACCAGCACGGTGACCACCCGCTTCAATACGGCCACGTTCCAGCCCACGGCCACGCCCCACAGCACCGCGGTTAGAGCCGCGGTGCCCAGCGCGATGTAAAACAGCCAGCTCGCGGCCTTGTCGGCCAGCACCTGGGTGCGCGACTTGGACTGCTGGGCCTGGGCCACCAGGCGCATGATGCCGGCCAGCGCGGTTTCGTCGCCCACGGCCTGCACCCGCACCCGCAGGCTGCCGTCCAGGTTGATGGTGCCCGCGATGACCGGGTCGCCGGGCCCCTTGGGCACGGGCCGGGCTTCGCCGGTGAGCATGGCTTCGTTGACATGGGCCTGCCCGGCCAGCACTTCGCCGTCCGCAGGGATGGACGCGCCCGGCCGGATCAGCACCACATCCCCCACCTGCAGGGCCGTGACCGGCACGATTTCGCTGCTGCCGTCGGCGCGCACCCGTTCGGCCTGGTCGGGCATCAAGCGGGCCAGTTCGTCCAACGCGCCCGAGGCCTGGCGTACGCTGCGCATTTCCAGCCAGTGGCCCAGCAGCATGATGTCAATCAGGGTCACCAGTTCCCAGAAGAAACTCTCGCCCAGGCCGGTGAAGAACGCGGCCACGCTGTAGACCAGGGCCACGCTGATGGCCAGGGAAATCAGGCTCATCATGCCCGGCCGCCGGGCCCGCAGTTCGGGCACGGCCATGCGCAGGAAGGGCACGCCGCCGTAGGCGAAGACCGCCACGCCGAAGAGCAGCGGCACCCACGCGCTACCCGCAAACGGCGGGGCGCGGAAGCCCAGCCAGCGCTGCAGGGCCGGGCTGTAGAGCAGCACCGGCACGCTGAGGACCAGACTCACCCAAAAGCGACGCCGGAACAGCGCCTCGTGGCCTGTGTGGTCCGTGCCGTGGCCCTGGTGCCCGTCGTGGTCGGGGGCCTGCTCGTGGCGCGCGTGGCCCGCGTGGTCGTGGGCCGGGGCGTTCGTGGATGGATGGACATGGGTTGTCATGGTGACCCTCCGGTCGTGGGGATGGTACAGGCATTGTAAGGGCCCGCGGTGGCGGGCGAAAGGGCCATCGTGCGGCTGACGCATAGGCCAAATGGCCTATCGCCGCGGCGTCCTGGATGTCCGTGATACACTCGGAGCATGTGTCGTATGCAGGAGGTGTTTGGTGTGTTCGGACGCTCGTTCGTGCGCGTGGGACGGGCCTGCGCCCGGCTGATGACGCCCCCGCGTTCCTGGGGCCGTTGGGGCGTGGTCTGGTGGGGGCTGGTCGGAGGGCTGGTCATCGGCCAATGGCTTACCCTGGCGTGGGGCCTGGCGCTGACCTTCCCCCGCCACACGATGGATTTCGCGCAGCACTACTATCTCGGTGCCTGGCGCAACCTGGGCGGCGCGTTCACCGACCCTGCCTGGGCATTGCGTTGGGTGGCAGTATGGCCCAACAGGTTGGAGACGATGATGCCCTATCTGCCTTATCAGCCCTTGCTGCTGCCCTGGATGCAGGGGCTGGCCCGGCTGCCTTATGCCTGGGCGTTGCTGGTGTGGTGGGCCGGCGCGCTGGGATTGTGGTGGTGGGCAGCCCGCGACGTGGCCCGGGTCGGCGGGTGGGCCGTGGGATGCGTGCGCCTCGCGTTGTTCCTGGCCCCGCCTTTGGCCTACACCCTGTATTTGGGCAATGTGGACGCGTATCTCGCGGCTCTGACGGTGCTGGCCACGGTCGGGCTGTTGCACGCGCATCCCGTGCTGAGCGGGTATGTGTGGGGCTGGGTGGTCGCGTTCAAGCCATTTCTGGTATTCGGGGCTTGGCCAGCCTGGCGGCGTCGCCCGTGGGCCTTTGGCGTGGGGGGATTGTTGGGCGCGGGCAGCGCGCTGGGGGTGGCCTGGGCCGCGGTAGGCCGCGAGGGCCTGGCGTTCCTGGTTCGCCACCTGCCCGCCTACCAACAAGCCTTGCAGCAGCATCTGGCCTTTTTCAACGGCTCTCTGTTGGGATGGTGGACGGCCTGGTTGGCGGTGGCCCGCCAGGCGGGGTGGCCCTTGACGCCTGGCGCGGGGCTGGCGCGGGGGCTGGTCCTGGTTACGGGCATGGTGCTGCTGGGGTTCACGCTGCGAGCCCGCCCGCGTGGCCTGGACGAACCCCTCGGCCTGTGGTTGGAAACGGGGCTGGGGCTGAGCCTGGCGCTCTTGCTGGCGCCCATAGCCTGGCCCCAATATCGGGTGTATGTGTTGGCCCCGGCGTTGATTCTGACCGGATGGCTCGCAGGTCGCTCGTCACGGCTGGCCCACGCCTGGTATGGGTTTTTGCCCTTCTATCTGGTCGGTTTCCTCTGGCCGCTGGAGGGTTGGCTCCCGGCGTTGTATTTGGGCAGCGTGCACGTGGGGCTGTGGGGTTTTTTCTGGGCCGCGCTGCGGTCCGGCGCATCGTGACCGGGGGACGAAACACGCGGCCTGGGTAGCGCATACCCAGGCCGCGGTCCAAAGGGGTGAGGCAGGCAGACTTACGGATTCATGTCCAGCGGGAGCCCTGCGGCTTGCCAGGCGTTGAACCCGCCCTGCAGGTTGTACACCCGCGTGTAGCCCATTTGCACCAGCGTTTGCGCGGCCGCGGTGCTCATAGCCCCGCTGCGGCAATAGACCACGATGGGCGTGTCTTTGTCCGCGGGCAGTTGCCCGGCCTGGGCCGCGATGCGGTTGTAGGGGATGGACAGGTCGGTGCCGGGGATGTTCCCCGCGAAGGGGATGTGCACATTGACGAGCAGGAAGTCTTTTTGGGCCAGCATGGCCTGCAAATCGTCCACGCTGATGTCCCGATACACGCCGCCGGGCGCGGTGACGGGCTGCCCCCACATCATGGCTTCGTCGTCCATCATGCGCTCGTCGTCGCCCATCATGTCCCCGTCGTCGTCCATCCAGGCGCCGGAGTCGCCCATGCCCGCGCCGGGGGCGGCGCCCATGCCGGCGCCCATGCCCATGCTGTTGCTCGCGCCCTGGCCCATGCCTTGGCCCATCCCGGTGGCCGCACCCTGGCCCGGCCCCATGCCCATGCCGGGGCCTTGGGGGCCGCTCGGGGCCTGGGCCGTGGGCGCGGCCGCGGGCGCCGCACAGGCGGCCAGCACCCCGGCGAGCACGACGAAGACGGTGAGCAGCAAGGTGAAGCGCGTCATGCCGTCACCTCCGCGGGCTGGGCCAGGGCTTGCGCGACCCGCGTCAGCCGCAGATGGGCCTCGTCGGCCACGGCGCGCACCGCGGGGTTGTCCAGCAAGCGCTCCAGCAGGCTCTGCGGCGTGGGGATGGTCACCAGGGTGCCCTGGGCGGTGCGCTCCAGCACGATGTTGCAGGGCAAGAGCAACCCGACGCGGGCTTCGGCTTGCAGCGCGCGGTGGGCCAGCGCGGGGTTGCACGCGCCCAAGATGCGGTAGCCGCGGAAGTCCACGCCCAACTTGTCGGCCAAGGTGCGTTGCACATCCACGAAGGTGAGCACGCCAAAGCCCTGGGCCTGCAGCGCGGCTTCCACCTGGGCCTGGGCGGCGTCCAGGTCGGCGGGAAGGGTCAAACGAGCGAGAATGTCGGTCATGGGGATACTCCTGAGGGAGGTCTGCGGCCGACCGGGGCCGACCGCGAGCGTGCCCTCAGGATATCGGGGATGAGGCCTGCGGGCCAGCGGTATTTGGCGGATGCGCGGGTAGGCCGTTCGGCGGGGGTGTGTCCAGGGGGAGCACCAGTTCCACGCGGGTGCCCTGGCCGGGTTCGGCGTGCAGGCTCAACCGCGCGGCGATGAGGTCGGCGCGCTCGTACATGCCCAGCAGGCCATAATGCCCCTGGGCCGCGAAGGCCGCGGGGCTTTCGGGCACTTCGAAGCCCCGGCCGTTGTCTTGAATTTCCAGTTTGACCTGCCGCGGGCCGAAACGCAGACGCACCTGGGCCCAGGTCGCGTCGGCGTGACGCACGATGTTGCGCAAGGCCTCCTGCGCGATGCGATACAGGGCCAGTTCGTGCGCGGGCTCCAACCGACGCGGCTGGCCCTGCACCAGCACTTCCACCTGCAAATCGGGGTTTTGGGACTGCATCTCTTGGGCCAGGGTTTCCAGCGCGGGCACCAACCCCAGGTCCTCCAGATAAAGGGGCCGCAAGTCGTGGGTCATGCGGCGCAGTTCGCGCATGGCGCGCTGGGCCAGGCGTTGCAACTCCGCGAGCGCGGTTTGGGCCGGCGCGTCCGCGGGCAGGCTACGGCGCACCAGTTGCAGCCGCTGCTGCAGGGCGATGAGGTCTTGCACGGTCTCGTCGTGCAGTTCGCGGGCCAGGCGGCGGCGCTCTTCTTCCTGGGCCTGGGTGATGGCGCCGATGTAACTGTGCAGGGCCTCGTGCGCGCGCTGCAGGCGGTGGGCCATGTGCCGCAGCGCCCGTTGCAGGCGTTGGATTTCCTCGATGCCGCCCACGGGCGTGTCTAAGGCGGCGTAATCACCCCAGGCCAGGGCCTGCGCCTGGGCCTCCAGGCGCTGCAGCGGCTCGACCACCTGCCGCGCGCCAAACCACAACGCGGTCAGGGCCAGCAGCAGCACGGGCACCAGCAGCAGCGGGGCCAGTTGGGTGGTGTGCAGCCAGGGACTGGCGACCTCGGCCCAGGTTTCTTCCAATACCAGCGCCCAGCCCACCGGTCGCACCGCGCTGTAGGCCACCACATGCTCGCCGTCGGGCGTGTGCAGGTAACGCACCCCCTGGCGTCCGCGCCAGGCCTCTTCGGCTGCGGGGTGGTAGGTGGTGTCCTGGCTGGGGGGCTGCGCGAACAGCCGGTGGCCCTGCGCGTCGAGCAGCACCAGCCGGGCCGTGGCCGTTTCGGGGAAGGCGTCGCGCAGGGTGGCCTGGGCCAACGCCGCAGGGTCGAATCCGGCCATCACCCAGCCCTGCCCTGCGGCGCGGGGGGCCACGACCAGGGTGACGCGCGGGTCCTCCTGGCCGGGCACCGCCACAAAGGTAGGGCCCGCGGCCTGCCACACCGCGGGCGGCAGGTCGTCCAGGGCGGCCAGCCACGCGGGCGGGGGCTGCGTCGTGGCTTGAGGCGTGCGGTCGGGCCCCAGCAGCGCGAGCCCCGCATCCATGTCCGATTGCCACACCTGGGCCACAGTCAGGGCGCGGCTGGGCTCCAGGCCCTGGTCCAGCAGCCGGGCCAGGGCCTGGACCGCGGTGGCCCGCTGTTCCAGTTGCTCCTCCAGCGCGCGGGCCAGCGAGACCACCGCGCGGCGGTCCCGTTCGCCCACCAGGTCGCGCATGGCCTGCTGATGCAGGTACGCCGCGCCCAAGGCCACCGCGATGAGCAGGCCGGTCAGAGGCAGCACCACGGTGACGAACAGTTGGACCGTAAGCCCGCGCCAGCGCACGCCCGGCAAGGGCAGCGTGGCCCGCTCAGGGCTCATGCCTCAATCTCCAGCCAGCCCAGCGAAACCGCGCGCATCACGGCTTCGGTGCGGCTGCGGGCCTGAAGTTTCTCGAAGATGTGGGCCAGGTGGCCTTGCACCGTGCGGTCGCTGATGTGCAACTGCGCGGCAATGGCCTTGTTGGTATAGCCCTTGGCCACCAAAGCCAGCACTTCCAACTCGCGTGCAGTCAAGGGGCGCACCTCGGGGTGCCGGGCCTCCGCGGTGATGCGGTGCAACAACTTGCGGGTGATGGCCGGGTCCAGCGCGGACTTGCCTTGCATCACATCCCGCACGGCCTGGATGAGTTCCTCGGGGGTGGCGGTTTTGAGTACATAGCCGTTGGCCCCGGCCTGCAGCGCGGCCATCACATAGGGGTCGTCGTCGTAGGCGGTCAAGATGAGCACGCCCATGGTGGGGTACCGCTCCCGAATGCGGCGCGTGACCTCGATGCCGCTGGCGCGGGGCATCTGGATGTCGAGCACGACCACATCGGGTTGGGTGTTGGCGATTTTGGCCCAGGCTTCCAGGCCGTCGGAGGCCTCGGCCACGATGCGAATGTCGGGGGCCTGCTCCAGAAACTGGCGGATGCCGGCCCGCACCACCGAATGGTCGTCGGCCAACACGATGCGAATGGGCCGGGTGGGTGAAGACATGCCGGCGCTCCTTAGGTCGAGACTTGCCGCGGCATAGACGACGCCGCGGTCGGGCCGGTGGCATCCAGCAAGGGGAACATCCAGCCGACCAGCGCGATGCCGAAAAGTACGCCGCTGATGAGGCGCATCCACGAGTTGAACGAACCCCAGGCATCGCCTATATAAAAGGTATCCGAGAATCGCCCGCCCGTCAATGCCACCAGCCAGTCGTTGGTGTAACGGAACCCGGCCGCGATGCCCGCCTGCCAGTCGCTGACGAGGTGCGTGGTGCCGTCCACGGCCAGGGGCAGGATGAGCAGACCCACGGCCCACAAAGGCAGCGGGCGCAGGCGGCGGCGCAGCGGCCACCACAGCCAGGCCGCCAGCAGCACGCTGGTGTACATGCTCACCATGCGGTCCGACCAGGCCACCTTCCAGCCCATCGCCGGCGTGCCGATGAATTGCCGCAGCACCAAGGGGTTGGTCGTGGGCCGAAACGCGGCCTGAATCTCGGCCAGCGAGTAACTCCACTTGGGGCCGAACAAGAAGTACGAGCGTTGGGGCAGTTGATGACACACGAACGCGTAGGCGGTGTAAATCCAGCGTGCGGGCGTCTCCCAGCCCCAGGCCATGAAGACGGGGGCCAGCCAGGGCAGCAGCACATACAGGCCATAGACCAGGCTGAAGCCCAACATCCAGCGCGCGGAGAGGCCCGTGCCGCGGGCCGGGGGAGAAGAAGCGGTCATGGCGATGCCTCCGGGCCTGGGGGATGGGACGCGGGCGGCCGGCGCGGGCCGCAGTCGAAGGGACAATCGTCGTTCGGGCGCGCGGCATCCCACGCCTCGGCCGGTGGGATGTAGCGTTCGGGGGCGGCCCGAAAGGCGGCCTGACACGCCAGTGAACAGAAGAAGAATCGCCGGCCGTTGTAGTGGGCCTCTGCAGGGGCCCACAGCGCGTGTACGGTCATGCCACATACGGGGTCGCGCGGCATGGGTTGCCTCCCTCAGCGCGCGGCCAGGGTTTGCCAGCCGCGCAGCCAACGGCGCAGCAAATCGCCCACCGCGCGCGCCTCGGCCGCGACGGGGTTCCACCGCACGCGAGCGCGCTGGTCGTGGCCGTGCAGCACCAGCACCCCCACCAGCCGCGGCCCGCGGTAGACCAGCAGCGTCACCAGACGGCAGGTGCAGCGGGCCGTGCCGTGGTGGGGGCACACCCCGGCCGGGTCGTCCTCGGCCGCACAGGCGCGGTCCAGGTCGAAACTCGGCTGCACCCGATAGCCGTGCTCGGCCAGCCGCGCGCGCAGGCGGCGCTCCACTTCGTGACAACTTAGCGCAATGGGAACCGACAGGACGGGATTCATGGGCTGCTCCTGGCCTTAACCATAGTCACGGACGCGGGTGAGGGTGAGGGCACATTGGCCTGTTGCGAATAGGCGTTTTGGCGCATGACGCCCGCGCGGAAGTGGGCTACCATGACGATGCATGATTCGCAGCGAGCCCCGCGTGGCGCGGGACCCACCCACCCAGGGAGGACGAAACCATGACCAGGCGAGCCTGGTGGATTATCGGCGGATTGGCGGCCTTGCTGTTGCTGTTGTTCGTGGCCGTGCCGTGGTTTTGGGGCCCCGGCGGCTGCTGTGGCTGGGGCGGCTATGGCGGTATGATGGGCATGGGCGGCATGTGGGGTCGCGGCGGCATGATGGGCCGCGGCTGGGGCGGCGGAATGGCCTGGGGCCCGGCCATGTTCGTCGCGGGACTATTCCCGTTGTTGTTCTTTGGCCTGATTGTCGCCGGGGGCGTGTTTTTGGGACTATGGGCCTTTCGGCAATGGGGCCCGAGCGCGCCGCAGGCCAATAGCCCGGCCTCGTCCCCGGCCGCAGCCACCGCCTGCCCGCAGTGCGGCCGTCCCGTCGCGGCAGAGTGGCGTGTGTGCCCGCACTGCGGAACGCCTTTGCGAGGTTCCGCGTCGTCCGCAACCGGCCCCGACGCGGCTTGATGCCTCGACCCTCCCTCCCCGTGGCGTCGGGGCCTGGCCTGGGTGCCGGGCCCCGACCCAAAACCCGCCCCGGTTGGGAACCGGATAGGGCAACAGGAGCGACGACCATGACGACGCGTGTACGCTGGGCCTGGTGGATAGGGGCGATCGGCCTGGTGGCCCTGGTCCTGGCGGCTTGCGGGGCCTGGCCTGGAGGCCTGGCGGGCCGCGATGCCTCGGTGGAGAACGGCCGCCAAATCTACTACACGGGCACCAACGCCCGCGGGGAGCCCATCCCCTACCAGGGCGGCCCGGCCTGGGGCGGCATGGGCATGATGGGCGGCGGCAACCTGGCCTGTGTGGCCTGCCACGGCCCCGACGGTCGCGGGGGCCCGCACATGATGATGGGCATGCAGGTCATGGACGCGCCCGACATTCGCTACCAGACCTTGGCGTCGGAAGAGCACGACGAGGGCGCTCCCGGGGAGCACGACGAAGCCCCGGCCGACCCGGACGCGGCTTATGGCCTGGACGACTTCCGGCGGGCCGTGGTGGAAGGACGGCACCCCGACGGCGAGCCCCTGAGCCCCGACATGCCGCGCTGGCAGTTGAGCGACCAGGACCTGGCCGACCTGCTGGCCTTCTTGAAGACCCTGCCGTAGGTCATCCTTCCCTCCTCTCGATGCGCGGCCCCCGCCTGCTCCGGTCGGGGGCCGCGGTTTTTTACGCTGCGTCCCCCGGCCTCAGGCCCTTTCCCCCAGGATGTGCACCAGCACCCGCCGCTGCCGCGGACGATTGTCGAAATCCACCAGCACGATTTGCTGCCAGGTGCCCAAGGCTAAGCGCCCCTGCACCAGGGGGACGGTGAGGTCGGGGCCCACCAGCGCCGCGCGCAAATGCGCATAGCCATTGCCGTCGCCCCAGCGCCGGTTGTGCGTATATGAGCCATCTTCGGGGGCCAGGGTTTCCATCAGGCGCTGAAAATCGGCCACGCAGCCCGATTCGTATTCCATCGTGGTGATGGCCGCGGTGGAGCCGGGTACGAACACCGTCACCAGGCCGTGGGTCAGGCCGCTTTCGGCTACCGCGGCCTCGACCTGGGGTGTGATGTCGAGGATGTGCGTGTGGCCGCGGGTGGGCAGGTGCAGGGTTTTGGTGTAGGTCGTCATGGACCACCTCCTAACCGGAATGCGGGTTGGACGCGGCCGCGGCAGTATACCACGCCGCGCGGCTGCTGGTATAATCGCCCACGCCGATTTTTCGCCCTCGGCGGCCTGCCGGGCCCCGAGGCAAGGAGTGAACCTGATGAGCACCACCCCCATTGACCTCACCGTGTACCCTGAACGCCGGGCGCGCGCGGCCCGCCGGGCGCGCGAGCGGGGCATCCTGTTGCCCACTTTCGCCCAGATGGCCGACCCCGGCCGGATTCCCAACGACATCAAGGCCGAATTGCAGCGCCTGGGCCTGTGGGAAATCCACCCCCGCAACCTGTTCCGCATCACCTGGCACAACGAGCCCAAGCCCCACGGGGGCCTGTTCGGCCCGGTCAACTACCTGGAGTTTCCGCCCGAACTGACGGGCGTGCCCGCGCGCATCGTGGCCCTGGTGGGCAAGTGGTTCCCCACGGGCGCGCACAAGGTGGGCGCGGCTTACGGCGTGCTGGTGCCCTACCTGGTCACGGGGCAGTTCGACCCCACCGTGCAGAAGGCGGCCTGGCCTTCCACGGGCAACTACTGCCGGGGCGGCGCGTTCGACTCCCGCCTGCTCGCGGTGCATTCCATCGCCATCCTGCCCGAGGGCATGAGCCAGGAGCGCTTCGAGTGGCTGCAGGGCGTGGCCGACGAGGTCATCAAGACCCCCGGCTCGGAAGCCAATGTGAAGGAAATCTTCGACAAGTGCAAGGAATTGCAGGCTTCGGGCCAGGACATCATGATTTTCAACCAGTTCGAGGAGTTCGGCAATTACCTGTGGCACTATGCCATCACGGGCCGGGCCATGGAAGAGGTCTTGACCCGCGTCATGGGCCCCGATGACGCGTTTCGGGGCGTGGCGCTGACCACGGGCTCCGCGGGCACCATCGCCAGCGGCGACTATCTCAAGCAGCGCTTCCCCCACGCCAAAATCGCCGCGGGCGAGGCCCTGCAAGTGCCCACGCTGATGGAAAACGGCTTTGGCGAGCACCGCATCGAGGGCATCGGCGACAAGCATGTGCCCTGGATTCACAATGTGCGCAACACCGACCTGGTCATTGATGTGGACGACAATGCGGTGGTTAGCCTGGCTCGCCTGTTCAACGAGCCCGCGGGCCGGGCCTATCTGGTGCAACAAGGCGTGCCCGAGGCCCTGGTGGGGCAGTTGGACCTGCTGGGCTTTTCGGGCATCGCCAACCTGGTGATGAGCATCAAGTTCGCCAAATACTACGAACTCGGCCCCCACGATGTGGTCGTCACCGTGCTGACCGACTCGATGGAACTGTACCAGAGCCGCCTGCGCGAGATGCACGCGGCCTACGGCGCGTACACCGCGGTGGACGCGGCCCGGGACTTCGGGCGCTATCTGCTGGCCGCGGATGTGGACCATGTGCTGGAGTTGCGCTATACGGACCGCCGGCGCATCCACAACCTCAAATACTTCACCTGGGTCGAGCAGCAAGGCAAGGATGCGGACGAACTGCGGGCCCAGTGGTACGACCCGACCTATTGGACGCGCATCCAGGAACTGCTGCCCCAGATTGACGCGCTCATCGAAGAGTTCAACGCGTTGGTGCGTCAGGGGTAGGCGCGGGTGGGGGACGGGCTCCGCGTCGGCCGGCGCGCGCCCCGTTCCCCCGGCCCGGCCCCCGCGGAGGATGTCCTCATGCC
The DNA here is from genome assembly GCA_015494815.1 of Anaerolineales bacterium. GTDB lineage: Bacteria > Chloroflexota > Anaerolineae > Anaerolineales > DRMV01 > JAADEN01. Next base: position 18,429 of record WGAK01000002.1, read on the forward strand.
CGTGGCCCTGTTCGATGTGGACGGCACGCTGACCACCGCGCACACCTGGAAGGCGCTGATGGTGGGCTTTGCCCGCCACGGCCTCAAGCGCGGCACGCACCGGGCGTTTTTGGCCGTGCACTATCCCCTCTACATGCTGCACAAACTGGGCCTGGTGCCGCAAGAGACTTTTCGGCGGCGCTGGGCCGGTGATTTGGCCTGGTATTTTCGCGGCCTCACCCCCGCGGACCTGCAGCCCGTGCTCGATGCGGCCGTGGCCTTCTTGGAGCGCCACTGGCGCGCCATAGGCGTGGCGCGGCTGCGCGCGCATCAGGCCCAGGGCGCCCCCGTGGTGCTGGTGTCGGCCGCGCCCGAGCCGCTGCTGCGCCGCGTGGGCCAGGTCTTGGGCACACCCCATGTGGTGGGCACCCGCATGGCCCTGCACGCGGGGCGTTACACGGGCCGCGCGGTGCCGCCCGTGTGCATTGGCCGCCACAAGGCCGCGCGAGCCCGCGCCTACGCCCAGGAACAGGGCTGGCAGGTGGACTGGGACGCGGCGTACGCGTATGCCGATGCCATCAGCGACCTGGACCTGCTGAGCCTGGTGGGGCATCCCGTGGCCGTGGCGCCCGACCCCAAACTGGCCGCGGTGGCCCGTCGGCGGGGCTGGGAGGTGCTGA
>WGAK01000003.1 GCA_015494815.1 Anaerolineales bacterium
ACCTGCTGGGCCTGCTGGACGAACTAAGCGCGGCGGTGCGGGCCAAGGCCAGCGAGGAATTCGCGGCCATCGGCCTGACCCTCAAGTCCTTCGTCATCGCCAGCCTGACGCCGTCGGAGACCTCGGCCGAAGAACTGCGCGCCCGGGGGCTATTGGACCCGCAGACCTACGCGCAGTTGCAGGCGGCCGACGCCATGCGCGAAGCCGCGCAAAACCCCTCGGGCGGCGCGGGCCTGACCGCGGGCCTGGGCGCGGGCATGGGCCTGGGGCAGATGATGGCCCAGACCTTGGGGCAGATGCAAACCGCGGCCCAGCAGCCGGCGGCCCAGGGCGGGGGCGCGGCGGCTTCGCTGCCGCCTGTGCTGACGCCCGAAGAAGCCGCCCAGGTGCTGCGCGTCAGCCCCGAAGATGTCATCGCGGCCATTCAGGCCGGGGACCTCAAGGCCCGCAAAATCGGCTCGGCCTATCGCATCAGCCGCGAGGCCCTGGAAGCCTTCCTCAAAGGCGAGTGAAGATGGGAACACGCAGCGCCGCCCGCAGAGGGCGGCGCTGCGGTTTTCGCGGCCGGCCGGGTCAAGCCGCGGCGTCGCGGTCCCACATTTCAGGGGGCACCGGCGGGCCTTCACGCAACACCATGCGCCCGTCGGGGCCGGGTTCGTAGCCGAAGGGCCCTTGCGGCACGTAGGCGTCAATCTGCAACGCGCCGCTGTCCATCGCCTCCCAAATGACCTCGAAGGGCGCTTTGCCCGGCACCCACTTCTCCGCGATGACCACGCCGTGCCCGGGCAACACCGTGAACACGATGCGCCGCGGGTCGTCGGGGTTGCGCAGCGCCTGGGCCCGGCCGAAAGCATCGCGAATGCCCTCGGCCTGGGCGCGGGTCGCGCACGATACGGGGAAGTAGTAGTAGGCCGGCTGCAACGGCGCGAATTCCACCACCCGCGGGTCATAGGCCCGCACCCCGCGATGGCTGTGCAGTTTGGACCGGGCCACGGGCACCCGCCGCCCTTCCCACGGGATGCGGGGCAGGGGCGTGTCCATGTCGAACATCTCCACGGCCTCGGACGAGGGCGGGTCGTTGCGCTTGCCGGCCACATGCTGCACGCGCGCGCCCAGGTAGTCGGGCCGCACGCCCACGATGACGGCCAGTTCGTCCTCCGTGAGGTTGTCCTTGGCCACGGGGCGGGCGCTGCCGGTGATGGTGGCGATGAGCGCCTCCAGTTCGGGCTCCCAGGTCGCGAAGCAGCCCTCGCTGTATTGGCTGGAGATGCTGGCCTCGACCACGGGCACATGCACCAGGTCGCCCACCCGCACCATGCGGGTGAAGAAGCCGCGCGCGCCGAACTCCCGGCCGGCGCGTATCATGGCCGCGGGAGTGCTCAGGCGCTCCCACACGGCCCGGGGGATGGGGTCCCCCACCACCTGGTGCTGGGTGATTTCGTAGGTGCTGGCCACGGTGGTGATGCGCAGCGCCAGGTTGAGGAAGAACAGGTCGGGCCGGGGGCGCGCCGGAATGCGGGGGTAAGCCCCCACCAGATTGAACAGGTACGCGGCCGTGGGGGTATCCCCTTCGCCCACGGCCAGCAGCATGCGAATGGCCTTGGCCTGGCTTTGCACCACCCGCTGCAAGGCCAGGATGGGCCCGCCCCGACGGCCCTGTTCCACCAGCGTTTCCACCGCGGTGGGGGCCAGGCCCGGGTATGCGAAGTCCGCGGGGTCGGGCGGTTGCTTGCGCAGGGCTTGTTCCAGGTGCGCCAGGTCGGCCTGCAGGCGCTGGGGCGTGACCGGCGTGAGCACCCAGATGTAGGGCTGGCGGGCCATGCCGAAGCGTCGCCGGGCCGTGAACAGCGGCGCGCGGCGCCAGTTGACCGGCTCGCCGTAGGGCGCGGCCGCAATCACGACCTGGGTGTCGGCCTGGGGCGGGTCGGTGACCTCGTGGCCCAATTGGGCGAAGGCCTGGGCCAGGCCGTCCAACATGCGCTCGGCCAGGGGATGCGCGTGGGTGCGCCAGATACCCACCTTGAGGCGTTGCAGCCAGGGATGCACGGCCGTGGGCCAGGAGTCCACATGCAAGGTGTCGGGCACGGCAACCTCCTCCTTGAGCAGCGGTGCCCCGGCGGGTCGGTAGCGGTCAGACCTGCCGGGGACGCCCGGCCAGGTTCAACTTCCGCACCAGGTAGTCGGCCAGGCGGGGGGCGATGATGTCCAGATACAGCAGGTAGCCCGTCCAGGGCACGATGACCTCGGCCCGGTTGCGGCGAATGCCGCGAACGATGGCGCGGGCCACCCGTTCGGGAGGGAGTTTGGGCGAAATCCAGGGCACTTCCAGGTCGGCAATCATGGGCGTGTCCACCCGACCGGGGTAGACCACGGTCACGCGAACGCCCAGGTCGGCGAGTTCCTGGCGCAGGACGCCGCCGATGCCGCTGAGCGCGTACTTGGCGGCCACATAGGGCCCGTCCAGGGGCAGGCCCTTTTTGGCATCCAGCGACGACACCAGCACGATGTGCCCGCGTCGCTGGGCCTGGAAGATGGGCCGCGCGGCCAGCACCAGGTGCAACGCGCCGTAGAAGTTCACGGCCAGCGAGCGCCGAAAATCGTCCACCTGCCACTGCAGCGCGGGCTTGCGGATGTATTGCCCCGCGTTGGCGATGACCACATCCACGCGGCCGAAGTGCCGGTGCGCGGCCTGCACCCAGGCGCGCACCTGGCCCTCGTCGGTCACATCCACCGTCGCGGTATGCACCGCCGCGCCGTGCCGGGCGTGGAGTTCGCGCGCCAGGGCCTGCAGCGGTTCGCGGCGGCGGGCGGCCAGGCTCAACCGCGCGCCCGCGCGGGCCAGCGCGTGGGCCGTGGCCGTGCCGATGCCGCCCGACGCCCCCGTGAGCAGCACGACCGCGTCGCGCAGCCTGGTCATGGCGCCTCCTCACGCACCCGGGCCACCACCTGGGGCAGCACCTCGTCCAACAGGGCCGGGCCGTAGTGGGCCAGGCTGTCGTGGGGCAGCACCACGATGGGCGTGTCGGTCAGGCCCAGCCGGGCGCGCAGGGCCGCGCGATGGCGTTCGGGGTTGGGGCGGCGCTCGGCCTTGGGCTCATAGAGCACCAGGTCGGGGCGGCGGGCCCGGGTGGTGGCGTCGTCGGGCTGGAAGTAGGCCGTGGCTTGGTCCGCGTAGATGTTGCGCAGGCCCAGCCAGTGCAGCGCGTCGGTCACATAGGTGGCCGCGCCCGCGGTAATAGGTCCGCCCAAATCCACTTCCCAATACACCGTGCGTCCGGCCAGCGCGTCGCGCTGCGCGGTCAGGTGGCCGAACAGCGCGGCGTTGACCGCTTCGGCCTCGGCCGTGCGCCCCACCGCCGCGGCCAGACGCCGCAGATTGCCCAAAATCTCCCACACCGACAGCGGCACCGGCAGCGCCACCACCGGGTAGCCGCGGGCCAGCAGGCGCTGCGTGGTCTCGCGCTGCGCGCCCAAGGTGGTCAACACCAGGTCGGGCTGCAGCGCGTCCAGGCGGTCCCACACCACCTTGAGATACGCGCCCACCCGGGGGCGGCCTTCCAGGCGCCCCGCGGGGCGATGGCAAAAGGAACTAATGCCCACCAACGCATCGCCCAGCCCCAGGCGAAAGACCATGTCGGTCATGTCGGGCGCCAGCGACACGATGCGCTGAGGCGGCTCGGGCACTTCCATTTCGCGGTTGAGGAACTCGTTGAAGAAACGCATCTTGTGGTATCCTTCTGCCAGGACGACAGCGCGACCGGGTTGCCGGTCGCGCGGAAAGGGAACGGTATGCACATTTTAGTCACCAACGACGATGGCGTCAATGCCCGCGGCCTGGCCGCGCTCTACCACGCCATCCGCAGCATCCCCGGCGTCGAGGTGAGCGTGCTGGCCCCGGACCGCAACTGGTCCGTCTCGGGCCATGTCAAGACGTTGCATCGGCCCTTGCGGGTCAAGCGGGCCTATCTGGCCGATGGCACGCCCGTGCTGGCCAGCGACGGCGCGCCCTCGGACTGCGTGGCGCTGGCCATCCTGGGGGTACTCGACAAGCCGGTGGACATGGTGGTCGCGGGCATCAACCCTTTCGCCAATGTGGGCCACGACGTCACCTATTCGGGCACCGTCACCGCGGCGATGGAGGCCGCCATCTCCCACATTCCGGGCATTGCCTTTTCACTCCACTCGCCCGAAGACGCGCACCGTCGGGACTACGGCCCCGCGGCCACCATCGCCCGTTATGTGGTGGAACACATCCTGCGGCACGGCTGGCCCGCGTCGGTGGTGCTGAATGTGAACATCCCCTACGGCCCGCTGGAGGCCATCAAGGGCATCCAGTGGACACGGCAGGGCCTGCGGGTGTATCGGGACAAACTGGAGAAGCGGGTGGACCCGCGCGGACGGCCGTACTACTGGATTGGCGGCGACGCGCCGACGGGCATCCCCGAGCCGGGCACCGACATCGGCGCCCTGGCCGCGGGCTATGTCTCGCTCACGCCGTTGCAACTGGACCTGACGGCCTACGAGATGCTACCCAAGGTGCAGTCGTGGACCTGGGCGCCCTGGCCGCCTCCGCCCGTTTCGCTGCCCGACCCCAAGGCCCCCACCGGCTGAACCCTCCAGGTTGGGACGCCCCCGCATTTTCGCCTCGGAGAGGGTCTCATGCCCAAGATTCGCGTTCACTTCTACGCTACTTTGCGCAGCCTGCTGGGCCGCAAGACGGTCGAGGTGGAAGTGCCCGAGGGCGCGACGGTGCGCGACCTGGTGCACGCGCTGGTGGCGGCCTACCCCGTGCTGCGGGGAGAGTTACTGCGCCGCGATGGCTCGATGGAGCCCAGCATCCACATCTTCCTCAACGGCCGCGACTACCACTATTTGCCTCAGGGCGCGGACACGCCCATCACCACCGAGGGCCTCAAACTGGACATTTTCCCGCCGGTTGGGGGCGGCGACCGCGGGCGCTAAGCCGGCGGAGGCGTGGGCAAGGGGCCTTCCAGCACGGGCCAGGCGGTCAGCACCGCGCCCAGCACCAGCCGCGGGCTGGCGTAACGCTCCAGATGGGCCAGGGCCTCGAGCAGGTCGGCTGATGAGACGACCTGGGCGTGGGGCTTCATTTTTGTTGGCATTGCACAAACATCTGTCAGCTTGTGGGCTATTCAAACAAGTGCTGGAACCATGGTTCGTGAGTAAGAGGAGCGAATAGGGGCCAGTCTGGTGAGATGGTATGTAGTATCTGTTTTTGTTTTGCCTGGAGCAAGAAATGACGGGCTCGAGCGAAATCTCCTTTCAATATAGCCAATGCAATCTTGATTAAAAGATCATCTCTTTTCATCTTAGATAAACGGGCAGTCAAACGTTTTACCTCGTGGGTTTCACCTAATTCCCGAAAAGCAATAGCTTGGTTAATAAGAATGGTGTACTTGATCCGCTTGTGTTTCTTGGGGAACTTAAGAAAATCTGTTATGTGGGCAAACTCAACAACTAGATGATAATTTCTGTGACGCAACTCATTGTAAATCACCTGATCTATGGAGCGATATAAGCGCTTTACTCGTTTGTTGGGATCCCACTTCTTCCAGGCAATGTGTGTTAACCAAAAGCCGATAATGAGGACCAGGTAAAAAGCACGTTGTAGATAACTTCTGGGGACCAGTAGCATACGCCCTTTTTGTGCTTCGGGTGGACGATGCTGTGGAGGAACATGTTTCAAGTATACGTCATCAATGATGCCGTCGGTGTGTACCAGGAGATTTCTTCTGTGGGCTATCTCGGCAAATTCATCTAGATAGTCCTGTAAAGGTGAAATATCTACGCTTAATTCTTGAAATCTTTCAATACGCCCTCGCCATCCTTTTCCTGCTCTATAAAATTTGTTCGCATGACGCTGTGCTTCTCGCTCTTGAAGCTCCTTGGTAATTTTTCGATCTAATCCCTGGAAATAGAAGTAGGCAAAGTGTAATTTGCGGAACAGTACATCAAGCAGGCTTAACAAAACGATTAGAGTGCTGCGGCGCAGCCAGAGGCTATTTGCTGGAGGGGATGCCAGGTAATCTTGAAAAATGGCAGCCAACCTGGTCCATTGGCGCGGATTTTTCTTTGCCCAATCCAATAAATGATCTTTAAATGCACTATCTTGTAAGTCCATTAATGTTTGGTGTATCTGGGAATTGTCGCGGAAATCAGGGTATACATTCAGATCATTTGTTGAGGACAAAAATTGTTGTATCTCATCTTCTATTTGCCGCGGATCATCGTTTAGAATCTCCGCTAATTCGCGGGCAGCCTGCTGAATCGTTGCATAGTCAATCTCAGCGGACACGCGCCCAATTTGTTCGCTGAATAAACGTAGAGAGCCAAAGCTAGCATAGAATGCATGCCAACTCTGATAAAAGTACTGGTCATAAGAGGAGAGGTCCATGTCAACCTCGCGTTATCTACATTTTGCGTTGCTCAAGAATGCGTGTGGATTGAGTCAAGTTTCCTGTAAAGTATCCCCATATTTGCGTTTGACAGATCAGGAGGTCGAATTTAGCATGCTAACAATGGTGGTGCCTATCATTCCAGTTCCTCCAGCACGGGCCAGGCGGTCAGTACCGCGCCCAGCACCAGCCGTGGGCTGGCGTAACGCTCCAGATGGGCCAGGGCCTCGAGCAGGTCGTCCAGCAGCGCGCGGGTGCGCTCGCGCGGCACGGCCGCGGCCAGGGCCTGCAACGCGTCTTCCCAGCCGGGGGGCGCGGTCGCGGCGTCGGGGGCCCATTGCATGTGCCACACGGCCCGCCAGACGGCCAGCCATTGCGTGAGCACCTGGCGGGCACGGTCGCGCTGCGAGGGGGTGAAGCCCTCGACCGCGCGCAAGCGCCGGTAGAGCGGCTGTTGCAGCAGCGTCCACACCTGACGCCATTCCTCCGCGTACGCCGCGCGCGCCTCGGGGTCCTGGGCCAGGCGCAGGGCCAGGCCGGGCCGCCCCTGGGCCCAGGCCGCGGCTTCGGCGGCCACCGCGGGCGCCACCCCGCGGGCCTGCAACGCGGCCTGCAGTTGCGCCACGGCCAGGGGGCGCAAGCGCACCACTTCGCAGCGGGAGACCACCGTGGGCAGCAGCGCCTCGGGCTCCGACGCGGTGAGCAGCACGATGAGGTGCTCGGGCGGTTCTTCGAGGGTCTTGAGCAGCGCGTTGGCCGCGGCCGGGGTGGCGTGTTGCACCTCGGGCAGCAAAGCAATGCGATAGCGGCCGGCGCGCGGCGAGAGGTTCCAGGTCGTCTGCGCGGCGCGCACCGCGGCCACCTTCAACCCGCCGGTGGTGTCGAGGATGTGCAGGTCGGGGTGCTGCTCGGCCTCGAGTTGGCGGCAGGCGCGGCATTGGCCGCAGAACGCGCCCGGCTCAGGGGGCTGCTCGCAAAGGAGGGCTTGCGCGAACCGTCGGGCCACGGTGCGGCGTCCCACCCCCGGCGGGCCCACGAACAGGTACGCGTGGTGCACCCGCCCGCGGCGCACTTGCTGTTGCAACCAGCGGACCGCGGCCTCGTGGCCGATGACATCCCAGGGCACAGGGTACCTCCTCACCACTGGACGACCAGATGGGCCTGGTCGGTGAAGGCGACCTCGAAGGCATACGGGCCGGACGCGGCCGCGGCCTGGGCCGTGAGGGGGCGACCGTCGAGCCGCGCGGCCTGCGGCGCGGCCGGCAGGCTCAGCCACACCCGCCCGCGGCGGGGGCCGGGCAGGCGGAGGCGCAGCGCCACGCGCCGCGGGCCGGGTTGCCACTCGGCCACCTCGACGCCCTGGCCCAGGTGCAGGTCACTGCCCGCGTAGCGCGGCCCCGGCCCCGCGGGATGCACGGCCCAAACGCCCACGCCATGCGCGGGTATGGTCGCGTGCCAGCGGTCGGCTCCGTCGCGCCGGCGGGGTGGGTCGGAAGCCCAGAAGCGGCGCACCCAATACGCGGCCTCGGCCGGAAGCCCGTAGTCGGTCAGACGCATGGGTTGTTGCGCGGGCCGGTCGTCCCAGTTCACCACGGCCACCAGATGCCAGTCGCCCAGCGCGGTTTGCAGGTCCACGCGCAGGCGTTGCGGCGGGTAGGCGTCCCACAGGTCCACCACCTGCAGCCGCGCGGGGGGCAGCGGGGGGAAGATGCGCTGCAGCCGGGCCCGCGCGGCGTCCGACAGCCGGGTCAGGTCCGCGGACACGAACCACGCGCCGCCGCTCAGGGCCACCACCGTGGCCCAGGCCTCCTGTTCCGCGGAGGTCAGGTGAGGCGAAGTGGGCAGCAGCGCGTCGGGGTCGTTGAGCCACCAGCCGCGGTGCATCCAGGCCCGCATGAGCACGCCCCGCAGCGCGTTGCCCAACCCCGGCACATCGGGGTGCCGCCGGGCCGGGGGCCAGGGATGGGCCATGTGCCAGCGCGGGTCCACATCGGGGCCAATGCGCACCGTATCGGCCAGCCCCAGGGCCGTGCCCAGGGGCACGCCGCACAGCAACACCGTGGCCTCGGGCCCCGCGGCCTCGCGAAACGCGGCGCACATGGCTTGCACCAGGTCATGCAGCGCGGCCGCGCGCGACCGGGTGGGGTCGTGGCGTCGGCCGGGCAGCGCACCCGCGTAGAGGAAGTCCAACTTGAGATAGGCAAAGCCCTGCTGCGCGGCCTCGCGCGCCATCCTCACGGCCCGCTGCCGCACGGCCGGATGGGACGGGTCCAGGCCCACGGTCCAGGTGTTCCACACCCAACCCGCGAACGAGGGCCGGCCGCGATGCCAGAGCCAGCCCTGCCGCTGGTCTCTGGCCGCGCGCAGCGGCGCGATGAGGGGCGCCTGCCAGATGCCCGGCGTGCGTCCCCGGGCGCGAATGTCCGCGGCCAGCGCGCCCAAATCGCGGCCGAAATCCGCGCGCAGGGGCGGCCCCCAGGCCCCGGGCGTGGCCGCGTAGCCGTCGTCCACCTGGATGACGCGCAAATCCACGCCCTGGTCGGCCAGGTCGTCGGCCGCGGCTGCGTTGGCCCGCACATCCGCGGCGGTCACCTGCCGAAAATACTCGTACCACGACAGCCAGCCCGTGGGCACCGCGGCGCGGGGCTGCGGCAGGCCCAGCACCTGCGCGGTGGCATGCAGATAGGGGTCCATGCCGTCGGCCGCGTCCAGGTCGAAGGCCCACAGCACGGCCCAGTCGGTTTCCGCGTGCATACCGGGCTCCAGGCGCACCCGGTCGCCAAAAGCCTGCAAGTGGGCGTGGGGTTCCAGGCGGTGCAGGCGTACGGTCAGGCCGCCGAAGAAATGGCGTTGCCCGGCAAAACCCAACAGCAGCCCGCGGCGGTGGGCCCGGTCGGCCAGCACGCCCAGCAGGTCGGCGTAGAATTCGTTGGCCCCGCGGGGCCGCGGGGCGGCCGGGTCGTGGCGGGGCGGCAGCAGGCGGTCCAGGGCGAACCGGGCTTGCGGCCGGGCGGGTTCATCGAAATACACGCGCGTATGCCCCCATGAAGCCCAGGCGTGGGCGTAGAACGCCAACGGGCCCGGCGAGGGGTGCAGCCGCAGCGCGCCCGGATGCGCCGGGGTGGGCGCTTCGGTGCGCTGGCCGAAGCGCGGAACGGCCCCCGCGAGCCGACCCAGGATGCCCCGCCGCGGCGAGCGCCACGGCCCCACGCGCAGCAGGGTCCAGCGGTGCAGCCACACGGGATGCCGGCCGTGCACTTCCGCGCGCAGACGCCACAGCAGCGGCCCCGCGGGGCTGACGCGCAGCGTCCATTGCAGCGCCACGCCGTGCCGGTTGGGACGCCAGGTGAGGCGCACCTCGTCCTCGCCATGTCGGGACACCGTCGCGGTGCTCATGCCCAGGTGGGTGAACCAAGGGCGGCCGCCGCGCGCGGTGAGGAAGTAAGCCAGCCCCATCTCGATGCCTTCCAGCATCAGGCCGGGCCAGGTTCGCGCGGCCACGCCCCAGGCCCAGCGAGGCGTCGCGTCGGGCACGGGCCACGGCTGGCCCCACACCTGCCAGTGGGGAGTGTCCAGCAGCACGCGCACGGGCCCGGGTTGGGCGGCCGGGGCCTTCATGGCGCGTCCTCCAGGGGCAGGCGTCGCGGCCGGGGTGGGTGCCAGGGCTGCACCGCGTCGGGGGCTTCGTAGCGGGGATTGTTGACGCGCGGATGCACGGGGTAACCCTCCAGGTCGGCCGCGGGGTAGGGGCGCAGCAGGGCTTGCAGCGTGGCCGCGGGCACCTCGTCCTCTCGCAGCCAGGCGGCATAGGCTTCGGGCGGCAGGATGACGGGCATGCGCGCGTGCACGGGCCGCACCCGCTCGTTGGCCGCGGTGGTCAACACCGCGCAGGTGAGATGCTCCGAGCCATCGGGGGACAGGTGCCGGGACCACAGCCCGGCCAGGGCAAAGGGGCGGCCCGAGCGCAGGCGAAAGTACCAGGGCTGCCGCTGCCCTTTGGGGCCGTGCCATTCGTAGAAGCCGTCGGCCAGCACCAGGCAACGGTGGTGGCGCCACGCGGCCCGAAAAGTCGGCTTTTGGGCCGCGGTTTCCGCGCGGGCGTTGGCGAACATGCGATAGCGCCCGCGCGCGTCGGCGCGGGCCCACGGCGGGATGAAGCCCCACAGGAAGACGGTGGCCTGCCAGGGCGCGCGGTTGGGCACGGCCAGCACCGGCCCGCCTACGGCCAGGTTGTAGCGAGGCTGCCAGCCCGCCGGGATGGCGATGTCGGGGAACGCGGCCTGCAGCGCGGCCGCGTCCTGGGCCAGCGAGATGCGAGTGCACATGGCGCTTACCTCGGCCCGGTGGGGCCGTCGTTATGATACCGCAACGTGGTCAACGCGCGGCCGTTTCGCCCGCGGACGCGGGCGGGGTCGGGGGCCGGAACAAGCGCCGCCAGGCCTCGATGAGGCCGGGCAGTTCGAGCAAGATGCCGACGAGCCCGCTGAACGAGCCCAGCACCCGGGCCCAAAAACCGTTCAGTCCCAGGAAATGCCGCACTTGAATCTGGAAGGTTTGCTGGGCCAGGGGCAGCCGCGTTTCGGCCCCACCGTCTTTGGGCTGGAGCAGCAGGTGGGTCGTGAGTACGGCCGCGAAGGTGCCCGGCTCGTCGCCCCGCAGGGTCCAATACAGCGTGGTGGTGCGGCCCGGCTGCAGCATTTCGTAGAGGTCGTCGCGGGGGTCAATCTCCAGCCCGACCGCGTGCAGGCGGGCCACCACGAACACCCGATGGGTGTCGTACACATTGGGGATGTCCACCGGCTGGCCGTGAATGTCGTGCCCTTCGATGGTCACCGTGGGCGTGATGGTGCCGTATTCGTCCACTTCCAGGGCCAGGCGCACCCAGTCGCTGTCGCCCTGGCGCAGGGTGCGCGGCCATTCCAGGCTGAGCAGGCGCTTTTCGTAGAGCGCGCCCAGCACGGGCGGCGTGGGCGCGGTCGTGGTCGGCGCCTGGGGGGTGCGCGGCGGGCCGGGCGTGTCCGTGACCACGGCCTCGGCCTGCGGGGTCAGCGTGGCATAGGGCAGGGTGGCCGGCGGCATCGTCGCGGGCGAGACGGACCCGGCGCACGCGCCCAGCCCCGCGGCCAGGGCCAGCAAGGCCATCCCCAAGAGCAGGTGGGGGAATGCGCGCATACGGCCTCCTTCAGGGCAGCACGATGGGCAGACCCTGCCGCACGACTTCGTGCGCGGTGGGGCGCAGGCCCCAATACAACAACACCGCAGCCACCAGCAAGAGCACCAGGCCCAGGGCCTGACGAACGCGTGGGGACATAGCCGCACCTCCTGAGTGCCCGACCGTCGCAACCGCGGGGGAAGGGCCTTCGGCCCGCGCCGCGACGGTTGCCCAAACGACACTTTCCATTATAGCAAGTCGTGCCGGAGGCCGGGCAGGATGCTGTATAATCAGAAGCGTATGGATACCCACGACCCGCGCCTCACAACACCCCAACCGCGGCCCGACGACGCCGACGATAGTCCGGCCCTGCGCCCGCGGCGTTTGGCCGACCTCATTGGGCAAGACGCCGTGCGGGAAAACCTGGCCGTGCTCATCGCGGCCGCGCGCCAACGGGGCGAGCCGCTGGACCATGTGCTGTTCTACGGCCCGCCGGGCCTGGGCAAGACCACCCTGGCGCACATTCTGGCCCACGAGATGGAGGTCAACATCAAAGTCACCTCGGGGCCGGCCATCGAGCGGGCCGGGGACCTGGCCGCCATCCTCACCAATTTGCGCGCCGGCGACATTTTGTTCATTGACGAAATCCATCGCCTGAGCCGCGCGGTAGAAGAGGTGCTCTACCCGGCCATGGAGGACTTCGCCCTGGACATCGTCATCGGCAAGGGCCCGGCCGCGCGCTCGGTGCGCCTGCGCTTGCCCCGCTTCACGGTGGTGGGCGCGACCACCCGCTTGGCCCTGGTCACCGCGCCGTTGCGGGCCCGCTTTGGCGCGCTCTTTCGGCTGGACTATTATGACCAGGCCAGCCTGGAGGCCATCGTGGCCCGGGCCGCGCGGCGTTTGGGCGTGGACCTCACCCCCGAGGGCGGCGCGGAAATCGCCCGCCGGGCCCGGGGCACGCCACGCATCGCCCTGCGGCTGCTGCGCCGGGTGCGCGACTACGCCCAGGTGCGCGCCCAAGGCGTGGTGACCGCGGCGGTGGCCCGCCAGGCCCTGGAGATGCTCAACATAGACGCCCTGGGCCTGGATGAGGTGGACCGTTTTGTGTTGCGCACCCTCATCGAGAAGTTCGGCGGGGGGCCGGTGGGGCTCAACACCTTGGCCGCGGCCGTGAGCGAGGCCCCCGACACCCTCATGGAGGTGGTGGAGCCCTATTTGCTGCGCCTGGGCTTTTTGGAGCGCACGCCGCAGGGCCGGGTGGCGACCCCGCGGGCTTATGCCCATTTGGGCCTGACCCCGCCCGAGGCCCGAACGCCGCGTTTGCTGTGAGGAAGAGGTGCCATGACCGACCTGGGACGCCTGCTCATGGGTTTGGGCGCGTTGCTGTTCGTGGCCGGCCTGGTGCTCTACGCACTGGGCCGTTGGGGCCTGCCTTTGGGCCGCCTGCCCGGCGACATCGTGGTCCAGCGCGGGCCGGTGACCTGCGTGTTCCCCTTGGCGACTTCGTTGCTGCTGTCGGTGTTGCTGACTTTGCTGCTCAACCTCTTGGCGCGCGGTTGGGGTGGACGATAGTCCGACGAGGCGCATTCCTTTGCCAGGAGGCTTTCCATCATGACCGAAACCGCACTGTTACCCGCACTACCCCCGCCCAATGTGGCCATCTTTTTGGACTTCGAAAACTTGCACCTCAGCGCCCAGAACGCGCTCAAGCAGCACATCCGCTGGGATTTGGTCTACAAGAAATTCCAGGAATACGGTCCCATCACCCTCAAGCGGGCCTATGCCAACTGGGTGCGCTTCGAGAGCCATCAGACGCCCCTGCTGGCCCTGGGCTTCGAACTCATCCACACGCCCGCGTACCACGAATCCAAGCCCAACGACACCCGCATGATTATCGACGCGGTCACGGTGGGGGCCGAGCCGGCCATCACCCATGTGATTCTGGGCACGGGCGATAGCGACTTCGTGGATGTGGTGCACTACCTGCGCGGCAAGGGCAAGCGCGTCATCGGCTTTGGTATTCAGGCCACCACGGCCTCGCATCTCATCCACGCCCTGGACGAATTCCTGGCCTACGAGCGTTTCATCCAGACGCCCGAATCGGACAAGACGCTGAACCCGGCCAAGCAGGACAAGGTGTCGGAGTATCTTCAGATTATCTCGCGCCTGGGCAAGGTGCGCATGACGCCCTCGCCCCACCGTCCCCAGGTGCTGCTCATGTTCCACCGGAAGATTTTGCAGGCCGGCCAGGGGGGCAACGACCAGATGCGCACCTTCTCGGCCATTGTGGAGGCGGTACGCGAGAAAGCCAAGCAGCAAAAAGTGCCCGAGAACATCGTCACCGAAGTGGCCCACCAAATCTTCCGGGCCTATGCGCTGGATTTCCAGCGCCAGGGCAACGGCTCGGAAGACAAGCGCCTGTGGGACTACCCCGTGCGGCTGCGCGCGGGGCTGGACAACATGAACCGCTTCATGGACTGGTGTGACCTCTGGCTGGTCTCGCGGGTGGCCGAGGGATTGGGGCCCGACGAGGAGATTGACCTGCAGGCTATGGCCCATGTGTTGTATGGCCGCACGCGGCCCAAACTCATCAACCGCACGCGCGATTTGGTCGCCCGAGCGACGAAAATCGAGCGCTGGCCGCCCGAAAACAGCGGCACCAAGCGCTAAGAGGCAGCGGCGGGGCTCGCAGGGCGGGCCCCGTCGTTTTTGGGGAACCGCGCGCCCAAATAGGTCAATTCCGCAGCAAACAGGTCCCAGGGGGAACGGGCCTCTTGGGCCGGGCGCACACACGACGCGGGCTCGGCCAGCAGCGCGTCCACGGGGGGCAATACGATGCGGCCCGCGTCGTCCAAATCCAACGGGTGCAAGATGCAGTAGAACGGCTTCCATCGCCAGGGGTGCTGCCCGTGGGCCTCGGCCGCGACCTGCAGCGCGCATTTGAAATCGGCCCGCAGGAAGATGCAGCGGGTGCCGCGATAATGGTCGGGGTCGTCGCGCACCGTGGTCGGCCGCACCCAGCCGCTGAGCGCGTGGGGGTCGGGCTCTCGCCGCGGCTGGAACCAGTCCGCGGGCGTCCGGTCTTCGGCGCGCAGGTGGGGCGCAATCAGGTGCGCGTGGGCCAGGATGTCCGCGATTTCGGCTTCGTCCACCCACACGCCCTGAAAGCAGCAGGCCGCGCCGCATGCGGGCCAGTCGCAGCGGCGAATGGGTTGCGGTTGGCGTAAATGCGGATGGGCCCGGGCCATCGCGTCGTCCTCCCCGGCCGCAAAGCGCATGTCCCCCACCCCAAGTGCCGCCGCGGGCTGAGGGCAGGGGTGGCCGGCGATGCTCAAGGATACGCCAAAGGCCCGGTTCCGGCAAGGTTGACGGCGCGTTGAAGGCGTCTTGACTTTTTCTGAACAAGGCTCGCGTAGGCTATAGGTGCCGTTGAAAGCATCCCATCCTGTTCGATGGAGGTAAACGATGAACAAGCGTTGGTGGTGGATGGTGGTTGGAGCCGTCGCCTTGATGGTCGGCGGCGCGTGGTTCTGGACGCAGGCCGAGCCCGTGCTGGCCGCGCCCGAGGATGTGTTGGCAGCCTATACGGCCGAAGTGGGCCCTGAGACCCTCGAGGCGGACCGGCCGGGCCCGCGGCGCCCCGCCTGGTGCCGCCCCGAGGTGACCCGCGAGACCTTCGTGGCCCAGGCCCTGGGCGTGGACGAGGAAACCCTGCGGGCCGCGCAGCAACAGGGCACGCTGGCCTGGATTGACTACCAGGTGGAGCAAGGCCTGCTGGACGCGGCCAAGGCCGATTTGCTCAAAGCGCGGGTGTTGGTGCGGCCTTATCTCGACCCGGTGACGCTCACGGCCCAGGCGCTGGGGCTGACCGAGGACGATTTGCGGCAAGCCTGCGCGGAGGGCAAAACCCTGGCCGATTTGCTGGAACAGCAGGGCATGACCCGCCGGGATTTCGTGGCCGCGCTGAAGGAGGCCGCGGAGCAGGCCCTGCAGCAGGCCGTGGACGATGGCGTCATCACCCAAGAGCAAGCCGATGCGCTCAAGCAGGCCGCGCGTCGGCGCTGGGAACACCGCCCGCCTCGGGGGCGCCGCGACGGCGCGGGGCACCCCCCGGCCGGCCCTGAAGCGCCGCAACCATAGCCTTCGCCTCGCTTCTCCCCCTCCTCTCCTCTCGCATCGGGTCCCCGGCATTGCGCCGGGGGCCCGGCGCGTCGCGGTATAATGTCGGGGGCGGTGACCAGGCGCACCGCCCGAGGTGTCTTATGCCCTCTCCTTCCCCTTCGCCGCGCGGCTGGCATATGCGCCCGCGAACCCTGCGGGGCAAAGTCGTGGCGTTGACCCTGGCCGTGGTCTTGCTGCCCCTGCTGGGTACCGCGTTGGTGGGCGATTGGCTCACCACCCGCTGGTTGCGCGAGCGGGTGGTGTTGCAGGCCACCGAAGCCGTCGAAAAGCAAACCCGAGAGTTGAACGCCTTTCTGGAGAACGCGCGGCAGGATGTGCGCTATCTGACCCAACTGTACAGCATGCGCCAGTTGCTCTATGCCCAGGCCAACGACCAGCCCGTGGACGCGGTGTATTGGCGGCGCCAACTGGCCGAAGATTTCCGCATCTTCGCCCGCACCCACCCGACTTACTACCAGATTCGCTATCTGGATGTGAACGGCGACGAGGTGGTGCGGGTGAACCAGCCCTTGGGCGGCGCCCCGTACATCGTGCCCGACATCGAGTTGCAGAACAAGGCGCATCGCTATTATTTTCAAGAAGCCAGCCGCCTGCAGCCCGGCGAAATCTACATCTCGCCCCTGGATTTGAACCGGGAACACCGCACCATCGAGCGCCCGCTGCACCCCGTGTTGCGCTATGCCACGCCGTTGTATCTGGGCGACCGCCGGATGGGGGTGCTGGTGGTCAACCTGCACGCGCAGCCGCTGCTGGATTTGCTGGCCGCCACCGACACCAGCCGCCTCTTGAACAGCGCGTTGGTGCTGGTGGACCACGAAGGGTACTATCTGGCGCACCCCGAGGCCGACAAGTTGTGGGGCAGCCCCCACGATTTGAACACGGGGGCCAACCTGCGCCGCGACGCGCCCGAAGTGGCCGACCGGGTGCTCTCGGGCCGGGCCGGGGTGGTGTATGTGGGCGATGAGGTGTGGGTCTATGTGCCCATCTTTCCCGCGTCCCAAACCGACCCGGCCTACTTCTGGGTGCTCATCCGCCGCGAGCCCCAGGCGCAGTTCTTCGCTCCGGTGCGTTCGTTTCGCCTGGTGACGGCCGCGGTGTTGGGCGCGGCGCTGCTGCTGGCCGTGGGGCTCACCCTGGCCGTCTCGCGCGTGGTGACCCGGCCCGTGCGCACGCTGCAAACCGCGGTGGAGCGTTTCGGCCGGGGCGACCTGCATGTGCGGGTGCCGACCAACACCGACGACGAATTGGGTTTGCTCATGGCCGCGTTCAATCGCATGGCCGGCGCCATTCACCGCGACATGCGCCAACTGCAACGCCTCAACCAGGGCGTTACCGACCTGACCCGCCAGTTGGACGCCTGCCAGGCCCTGCAGACCGCGGCCGAGGCCGTGGCGCGGCTGTTCGACGCGCCCTGGGTGGCGGTCTATCGGGTGGATGCCCAGGGGCGCTGGCGCGACGCGGAGGCCCACTATGGCCCCGCGCCCCGGCTCGAGGCCCCGGTGGACGGCCCTGCATGGCCCGCAACGCAGCGTTTGCTGGCCCTGCCCGCGCGGGTGGGCCGGGGCGTGTGGTGGGCCGTGTGGGTGCAGGCCGCACGCGGTGGGCGCTATGTGCTGTGCTTCCCGCCGCCCGAGGGGGTGGACCGCCACCGGGCCGAAGCCTGGCTGACCGTGTTGGTCCATCAAGCCGAAACCGTGCTCAAGAACATTCACCTGTATGTCACCCTGCGGCGTCACCGCCAGCAGTTATCTGAATTGCTGGACCGGGTCATCACCGCGCAGGAAGAAGAGCGCAAACTGGTGGCCTACGAACTGCACGACGGCCTGATTCAGATTCTGGTGGGCGCGCGCCTGCACCTCAACAACTTCATGCTCTTGCAAGACCACGACCCCCAGGCCGCGCGGCAGGCCCTGGCCCGAGCCGTGGACGAATTGCAGCGCGCCATCCAAGAAGGGCGGCGGCTCATCCAGGGCCTGCGCCCGATGGTGTTGGACGACCTGGGCCTGGCCCTGGCCGTGCGCGAGATGGCCGAGAGCATGGCCCGCGAGCACGGCTGGCGGCTGGACCTGGATTTGCAAGTCCCCCGGCAAGTGCCCTCGGAGGTCGAAATCACCGCCTTTCGCATTGTGCAAGAGGCCCTGAGCAACGTG
The DNA here is from genome assembly GCA_015494815.1 of Anaerolineales bacterium. Lineage (GTDB taxonomy): Bacteria > Chloroflexota > Anaerolineae > Anaerolineales > DRMV01 > JAADEN01. The sequence continues at coordinate 17,901 of WGAK01000003.1, forward strand.
CGCAAGCACGCGCAGGCCCGACAGGTGCGCCTGCGCCTGTGGGTGGAGCGGAAGCGCCTCTACGGCCACATCGAAGACGACGGCCG
>WGAK01000004.1 GCA_015494815.1 Anaerolineales bacterium
CACCTGGGTCTGGTACTTGGGGCCGCCATCGGTGAGCACCTGCACCAAATCGAAGACCTGAAACGCGGAAATCATGGTCAGGATGGCCGTCAACTGGATGGTGGGCATCAGCAGGGGCAAAGTAATGCGAGAGAACATGTGCCACGGCCCCGCGCCGTCCATGCGCGCCGCGTCTTTGATGGTATCGGGGATGTTCTGCAGCGCGGCGATGAAGATGACCAGATTGTAGCCCATATCCTGCCAGAGATAGGCCACCACCACGGCCAACAACGCGATGGGAATGCCCCCAATCTTGAGCCGCGGGTCGCCCAACCAGTTGATGACCACCATGTGGCCCAGCACCCTGCCCAGCAGCGCGTTCAGCAGCCCCCGCTGCGGATGATAGAGGTAGCCCCACATGATGGCCACACCCACCGCGGGCGCCAGCACGGGCAAGAAGAAGATGGTGCGGAAGACGGGCCGCATCCGCCGGTGCACCGACTCGATGAGCACGGCCAGGGGCAGGGTGACGAGCAGGTTCATGGGCACCACCAGGGCCACGAACAGCAGCGTGACCTTGAAACTCAGGTGGAAGGTGCGCACATGCAGTGGCGCGTCGGGTGAGAAATCCAGCATGGCCCGAAAGTGGGCCAGGCCCACGAAGGGATTTTCGCCCCCCAAACCCAGGAAAGGCCCCCCGGCCCGCCGCGGGCTGTAGGAGAAGAAGGCCAGCGCAAAGCCCCACAGCAGCGGGAACAGGGTCCAGAACCCCATGTACAGCACCATCGGCAGCACCGTATAGCGCAAAAAGGCCCGTTGCGAGGCGTCCAGGGTAGGACGGGCGCGGGACAAACGACGCCAAAGGGGCATGGGGACCTCTCCCAAAGAGCATCGGCCGCGGGCCAGGGCGAGGCCCCAACCCGCGGCCGAAAAGCCCGGTCTACGGTTGCGTCATGCTGTTCTGCACGGCTTGCTCGATGTTCTGCAGCGTGGTTTGCATATCCTGATTGCCCTGCAAGAAGGCCAGAATCTCGGGATAAGTCACTTCATACCACACGAAGTCCCGGTCGGGGAAGGCGCCTTCGTACACGCCGTAGGGCATGATGTCCAGCCAGGGTGCGAAGTAGGGGAACTCGGCAATCAGTTTCTCCCGGGCCTGACCCTCGGCGTTGGCCTTGAGCGCGGGCAAGGTGCCGGTGGCGATGTTCCACTGCAAGGCATTGTCCGCGTTCACGGCCACGAACTTGACGAAGTCCCAGGCCACATCCTGCGCCTTGCTGTTCGCGGACACGGTGAGGCCCCAACCCGACGCGGCCACGAAGGTGGGCTGCTCGCCCTCGTGGGGCAGTTGGACATACACCGCGGCCTCGGCCACATCGGGGTAGTCGCCCTTATACTCGGGAATCACCCACGGGCCGATGACCGCGATGCCCACCATCTCTTCGAAGAACGCGTCGCCGACCCAGTTCTCCTCGTCGTTGAACAGCACCGGGTCAATGACACCCTCGTCCACGAAGCGCTTCATCAGGGCCAGGGCCTGCTCGGCCTCGGGCGTGGTCACTTTGAAGGTGCCGTCTTCGGTGAGGTATTGGCCGCCATATTGCCGGATGAGCGAATAGAACATGCTGGAGATGCCGTCCGCGTGGGTGAACATGAAGCCCGCGCGGGTCATGGCGCCGTCGGAACTCACCACGAACTTCTTGGCGTCGGCCAGCAGGTCGTCCCACGAGGCCCAGCCCTGCTCATAGTGGGTGGCCCCCACTTCTTCGGCCAGGCGGGTGTTGACCAGGGCCGCGCCGTATTCCACATTGAACTCCTCGGGCACGCCGTAGAGTTTGCCGTCGCAGATGTAGCCGCCGATGGAGGGGTCGAAGTATTGCTCCCGGGCCTGGTCCACGCTCAGCACCTCGGCCGGGACCTCGGCCAGGTTGCCGCCTTGGGCATAACTGCACACCCACGAGCCGAACATCTGGAGAATGTCGGCCTCGGTGCCCGCGGGGATGGCGGTCTGCAATGTTTGGATGTAGGTGTCGTAGTCGAAGGTCTCGAAGGTGATTTCCACCTCGGGGTGGGCCTGCATGTAGGCGTCGGCCAGGCTTTGATACGCGTCGTTGAAGGACTGATTCTGATGGGTCCAGACCCGCAAGGTCACTTTGGCCGCGGGCTCGGCCGCGCCCCCTTCCTCCGCGGCCCCGGGTGTGGCGGCCGGCCCCCCGCCGCAAGCGCCTAAGGCCAGGGCGACGAGCATCAGGCCCAGGGTCCAGGCGAGCAAACGCATCGGTTTCATCTTGCACCTCCGTGGGGACGATACATCCTCGGACATGGCGAGCGACTGCACTCACATTTTACCACCTTTCTGCGCTTTTGCGAGCATAGTCAATCATTACTGCGCAAACCAGAACGCCTCACCTCGGCGTTGACAGAGGCAGGCAGAACGCCGCGCGGGCCCGGCCGGCCCGAGACAGCCCAATCCCCCCGCTCTAAACACGGCCGAGAGGGCAAAACTCGGCCTTCCGGCCCCGCACACGGCGGGCCAACAGCGGTATAATCATCGGTAAGGTTCACGCGTCTTCGCTCAAATACGGTCATCCGACCGTCCGCAGAGCCACGCGCGCCTGCCCGGGAGGAACCGCCTATGATAAAGACCCTGCAGCACGGCCATCTGCGCCTGGACTGGACTGCCCCCACCCGGGCCCTGGTTTCCTGGAAAGGCCGCGGCGTGGGCGAACTGGCCTTGCGCCTGGAGCCGCCCTTCGAGGGCTTCGACTTCCGCCTGGAAGACCTGGGCACCGGGCCCGCGCCTTTGGGCTCGGCCCACCGCCGCCAACTCACGGCCCAGGACGAAGCCCTGGCCCTGCGCCTGGTGGTGGACGCTTACCCCCAGTGGCCCGACGCGCTCTTCTTGCAGTGGGAGGTCACCAACCGGGGCCCGCGGCCCCTCGCCTTCACCCGCTTCGAGGTGCCTGCGCTTTCCCTGGAACGCACCCAGCCCATGTGGAGCCTGCAAGGCGCGGCGGTGTACTGGGGCCAGGACTTCGCCTTCCCTCTGCCCCGCACCTGGCGGCGGGAGAACTTCCTGGGCCACCTGCAGGACGCGGAGGGCGGCGGCGTCCCCGTGGTGGATTTCTGGACCCGGGACTTCGGCCTGGCCCTGGCCCATGTGGAACCCACGCCCAAAGACTGGTACCTGCCCGTGGAGGCCGAGCCCTACCGGGTGCGGGCCGCGCTCACGCCCTCGTTGCAGGGCGTCACCCTGGCCCCTGGCCAGACCTTCCGCAGCCTGTACACCCTGCTCGTCGGCCACCAGGGGGACTTCTTCGCCGCGGTGGCCCGCTATCGGGAGGCCCTGGCCGCGCAGGGCTTGCAGCCGCCCCCGGCGCAACCTCAGGACTACGACGCGGCCTGGTGCTCCTGGGGCTACGAGTTCGATGTGCGGCCCCAGGAGGTGCTGGGCGTCATCCCCAAACTCCAGGAGATGGGCATCCCCTGGGCCACCCTGGACGACCGCTGGTTCGACCGCTACGGCGACTGGAACCCCCGCCCAGACACCTTCCTCGGCGGCGACCCGACCATGCGGGAACTGACCGCGGCGCTGCACCGGGCCGGGCTGTACGCGCAACTGTGGTGGTATCCCCTGTGCGCAGAAGACGGCCACGGCGACTGGGATGGCCGCCCCCATCAGGTCTCACGCCTGATGCAAGAGCACCCCGATTGGGTGGTGCGCAACCCCGACGGCAGCATCGCGCGTAACAACCGTCACCTGGCCATGCTCTGCCCCGCACTGCCCGAGGTGCAGGAGTACACCCTGAACCTGGTGCGCCGCTTCATCGTGGATTGGGACTTCGACGGCCTCAAACTGGACAACATCTACACCATGCCCCCCTGCTACAACCCGGCCCACCACCACGCCCGGCCCGAAGAATCCACCGAGGCTTTCGGCGAACTGTACCGCCGCATCACCGAAGAGGCCCGCAAACACAAGCCCCACGCCGTGGTGCAGATTTGCCCCTGCGGCACGCCCATCACCTTTAGCCTCGTCCCTGCAGCCACCCAAACTGTGACCGCGGACCCCACAGGCTCGCAGCAAACCCGGCAGCGCATCAAGTTCTACAAGGCCCTCATGGGGCCTACCGCGCCGGTCTTTGCCGACCATGTGGAGTTGGCCGATGTTTTGCCCGAATTGGGCCCGGATTTCGCCTCGCTCATCGGCCCCGGCGGCGTGCCCGGCACCAAGTTCATCTGGCCGGCCGACCCCGCCGTGTTGCAGCGCCTGGAGCAGGTCGGACTGCTGGACGAACGCAAGGAACCCCTGTGGCAACGCTGGTTCCGCCTGTACGCGGCGCACCGGCCGGCCGAGGGCGCGTACCTCAACCTGTACGACCTGGCCTTCGACTTCCCCGAGGGCCACGCGCTGCGCAAGGGCGACCGCATCTACTACGCCTTCTTCGCGCCCGGCGTGTACGGCGAAACCGTGGAACTCCGCGGCCTGGAACCGGGGCGCCGCTACCGGGTGGTGGACTACCTCCACGACGCCGACCTGGGCACCGTCACCGGCCCAGTGGGCCGGCTGGCCGTGAGTTTCATGCGGTATCTGCTGGTGTACGCCGAGCCCCTGACAACTGACAACTGACAACTGCCCCCTGACCACTCCCCCCTTGGAGAAGCCCCATGCACCACACTTACCGCGAAATCCTCACCCAACCCGAGGCCTGGGCCCAGGCGCTGGAACGGGTGCAGACCGCGGGCCCGGATTTGCAAGCGCTATGGCAGGAAAGCGGCGCGGCCCGGGCCGTGTTCCTGGGCTGTGGTTCCACCTTCCACC
>WGAK01000005.1 GCA_015494815.1 Anaerolineales bacterium
GCTGCCGTCGTTGCTGCGGGCAAAGACCGTCTGGTCGCCCACGGTCACGGCCAGCAGCCAGGTGCCATCGGGAAGTTGCACCAGGGTGGGGTCGGTGGCGTGCTGGATGGCGATGAGTTGGCCTTCCACGGTAAAGTGCAGCCCGTCATCGGAAACCGCGCTGAAAATGGGGTTGGGATCGCCGGGTTGCAGGGTTTGGCTCACGAAATTGCCCTGGAAATAGACCAGCCGGATGCGGCCATCAGGCAGACGGATGACGTTGGGGTCCACCGCGTTGCCGTTGAATTGGCCATCCAGGGTCACGCAGCCCACGGTTTCCCAGGTGCCGTTATCGGTCTGGCGGGCGGCGAAAATGCCGTGATGCCCCGGCTCGCCGTTGACGAAATACACCCACAGGTGGCCGTCTGGCCCGATGACCAGGTCGGGCACCGAGGCGTGTTCCAGGATCAAGCGGCCTTCTTCGGGGAAGGTGCGGCCATCTGAGGTGGTGGTGAGGTACACCTGGTGGTCATAGAGGGGCGACGGCTGGCCATCCGCAGAGGCTTCGCCAGCCTGGCATTGCCCGGTCGTTGCTTCCCCGGTGGCAGCAGGCTGGGGCTGCGCCGTGGCGGTGGGCGTAGGGGGTTGCGTGGGGCGCGCCTGAGGCGTGCGGGGGGACGGTGTGCCCGCCGGACGGGGCGCAGGCCTGGGGGCGCAGGCCGCCAGCAAGCCCAGGAACAGCACGAAAAGCACGGTTTTCTTCATGTAAGGGCTCCAGCAAGATAAAAGGGGGAAAACCCGGAGAAGGCAAGGCTTTCCCCAACGACGGAAAATCGCTAAAAGCGCCTCTTCAGCCCGCCGGGCGGACGCGCCAGGTCGCTTCGCCTTCCGGCGCCAGCATCAGCCCCTGGGCGCGCAGGGCGTCTTCCAGCACGCCTAACCATTGCTGCCGCTGCTTTTTGTTCATCACCATCCGCAGCGTCGTGCCGTCGCCTAAGGGGATGTCTACCGATTGGTTGAGACCATATTTGGAAAACGAGATGCGCGTCAGCCCTTTCAGGGCGATCTCCTGGCGGCGGGTGCCGAGTTGGGCGCTCTTGCGCAGCAGGGTACGGGCAATGATGGAAACCGCCGCCGCGGCCCCGGCAACCACCGACTCCGAAAGCACCACGATGCGGTGGCTGGTCAGGTAGCATACGCCGGTGCGCGCGGCGATACGGCCTTCCACCAGGGAAACCCGGTCTTTGCGCAGCAGCGTTTCGTGGGGGGAAAGGGTAATCTGGGGCATGGGTCTCTCCGAAAAAAGGGAAGGCAGCGCCTTGGAGCGAAAAATCTGCCTATCGGGAAGCCAGCATCAGCAGGTCTTCTGCCGTGACCACGCGCAGGTTTTGGGCCGCGTAGGCCACCAGGTCTTCGTAAGCCTGCCAGATGGCGGCCTGCTCTTCGGCGGTGCGGGGGGTGGAGGGGTCAGGCGCGGTCAGGTCAAAGGGCGGCGAGAGAGGGTCCTGTTTGTTGCCGTGGGCGTCGATGGTGTAGTAAAACGAACCCCAGGCCGCGGAGCCGCGGCGGTAGAAGTTGTTTTCGTGGATCAGGACGTTGACAAACGGCGGGCGGGGCGGCGAAGCCTGCCACCAGTCGTTCAGGCCATTTTGCAACAAATTCACGGGAAGATACTGCTCGCCGCCGGCGCGGGTAATCAGATTCCACCAGAAGTTGCCGCCCTCGACGCGCGCAATGCTGAAATCGGCGGGGCGGATAAGCAGCCCCTCGTCGGTGAACACCAGGGGGTGCGCGAGGTCAGCGCCTGATTCGTGGTAAACGACCACGGCACGCGCGCCGAGGTCAGCGTACACCTGCCGCGCCGCGGCGATCACCCGCCGCGAGCCGCCGCCGGTCGCCACCGTGACGGGCCGTTTCCCGAAAATTTGGGCGACGTAGGTGTAGCCCCCCGGCTGGTCACGTAGCAACTGGCCGGTGCGCATGTCCAGGCGGTAGGTTTCGTAATCACGCAGGGTCTGGTAAAGTTGCGCCTCGTCCAGGCCGTCGAGCCAGTCGCCAAAGCCTTTCACCAGGGGGTGTGGGGCACGGACGTGGTAACTGATGGTCATGCCCGAATCTTTGAGCCGCTGGATGACTTCAGGGTAGTGTTCCACATAGGCTCGCACCACCGGCGCGGTGACGTAAAACT
>WGAK01000006.1 GCA_015494815.1 Anaerolineales bacterium
GCGTATGTGCTGAGCATCGTGTATTTCATGGCCCTGTTTTCCAGTGCGGGCTATTTGCTGCAAAGCGTGGCCCAGGAGAAGGAAAGCCGCATGGTCGAGGTGCTGCTGTCTTCGGTGACGACCGCGGAGTTGCTGTGGGGCAAGATGGTGGGTCTGACCGCCTTGGGCATGACGCAACTGGCCGTGTGGGCCGTGACCGCGACGCGGTTGTTGGCCGGCGAAGGCGACGCGTGGACCTTGGGGTGGGACGCGAGCACGCTGGCTGTGGCCGTGCCGGCGCTGATTCTGGGCTACTGGCTCTTCGCGCTGCTGATGGCGGGCCTGGGCGCGCTGGGCAACAATTTGCGTGAAAGTCAGCAGTTCGGCGCGTTCGTCTCCATGCTGGGCGTGTTGCCGTTGATGGCCGGGTCGCTGTACTTCTTCAACCCCAACGGCCTGGTGCCCCGGGTGCTGACCTTCATCCCGTGGACCGCGCCCTTGTCGTTGCTGTTGCGGGTGTCGCTGGCCGTGGTGCCGCGCTGGGAAGTGGCCGCGGCCTTCGCATCCATGTTGGCCGGCGTGGTTTTCAGCGCCTGGGCTGGCGTGCGGCTCTTTCGGGTGGGGATTTTGATGATGGGCAAGAAGCCCTCGTGGAAGGAGGTGTGGCACATCTTGCGCAACCCGGCCTGAGACCATCACCGGCCGAGGCGCGCGGCGGGGCGGGGCATTACGCGGCGGCGATGCCTTGCCCCGCAGCCGCGCCGGGATAGGGCCATTCTCGCCACCACGCGGGGGGTGTCCATTCGCGGCGCAGCACGGCCATGAGCAGGGAGTCGTGGTACGCGCCGCGGTAGAAGATGGCCTCCCGACGCCGGCCTTCCAGACGCAGGCCGGCTTTTTCGTACGCGCGGCGGGCCCGGAGGTTGAAGTCGTATACTTCCAGTTGTACCCGGTGCAGGTTCAGGATGTCGAAGGCGATGCCCGTCATGGCCTGCACGGCCTCGGTGCCATAGCCCCGGCCCCAAAAGGCTTTTTCCCCAATCATGATGCCCAATTCGGCCCAGCGGTGGCGCCATTCGATGCGCACCAGGGCGATGTTGCCGATGGGAACCCAGCGGCCTTCGGCCTGGGTTTCGATGACCAGGGGCCGTTCCCACGGCGGTCGTTGGCGTACCTGGCGCAGCCAGTCCTCTTCGTCTTGGGGCGAGAGGGGCCAGATGGTGGTGACGAACTGGTGCACTTCGGGGTCGTTGACCCAGCGCCAGAAGGGGGCCAGGTCGTCGGGGGTAATGGCCCGCAGGCGCAAGCGCGGGGTGTAGAACACCGTATGCCTCCTACGCGGGTGGGGGAGCCGGAGGCAACAGGCGCGCCACCGCCTCCGCGGGGGAGATTTCGCGGCGTTGCAACGCGCGCAGCACGGCCTGGTAGGCTTCGTCGGGCAGGGTGGCCCGCCAGCGTTGCCACAGCGCGTCGCGCAGGGCGGCATCCAGGGCCTGGGCCAGACGGGCTTCGTCCTGGCGTTGCCACGCGCCGGTGCGGTGCAGGTGTTGGCGATGCGCAGCCAGGGCCTCGGCTACCGCGGGCACGCCTTGCCCGGTGGTGGCCACGGTGAGCAGCACGGGCGGCGTCCAGGTGGGGTCCGGCCCCGGCCCCAGGCGGAGCATGTCCTCCAGTGCCCGGCGGGTGCGTTCCGCGTCGGCCCGGTCGGCTTTGTTGACCACCAGAATGTGGGCGATTTCGAGGATGCCGGCCTTGATGGCCTGGATGTCGTCGCCCAGGCCCGGCGCCTGCACGACAATCACGGTGTGGGCCAGGCGCATGATGTCCACTTCGGCCTGGCCCGCGCCCACGGTTTCGACGAAGATGGGGTCGTAGCCCGCGGCGTCCAGCACCTGCACCGCGCGTTGGGTGGCGGGCGCCAGGCCGCCCTGGGCTCCCCGGGAGGCCATGCTGCGGAAGAACACGCCGGCGTCTTGCACCAGGTCCGCGGGCAGGCGCACCCGGTCGCCCAGCAGGGCGCCGCCGGTGTACGGGCTGCTGGGGTCCACGGCCAGGATGCCCACCCGGCTTTGGGGGCGCTGTTGGCGCAGGTGGCGGGCGAGCGCGGCCACTAAGGTGGACTTACCCGCGCCCGGCGGGCCGGTGATGCCCACGATGTGGGCGCGGCCGGTGGCGGTGAACAGGTCGTGCAGCGCGCGCCGGCCTTCGGGGGTGTCGTTCTCGACCCAGGTGAGCACCCGGGCCAGCGCGCGGCGGTCGCCTTGACGCACGCGTTGGGCCCACGCGTTCATGGGGCGGACGCCTCTGCGGGGGCGGTGCCGCGCACCAGGGCCTGGATGTCGGCTGCGATTTGGCGGGTGGGCGCGCCCGGGCCATACACTTTGGCCACGCCCAAAGCCCGCAGTTTGGGCACATCTTGCGGCGGGATGATGCCGCCCACGATGACGGGCACATCGTCCAACCCCCGCTCGCGCAGGGCTTGCAGCACCTGGGGCACTAAGGTCATGTGCGCGCCCGAGAGGATGGACAGCCCCACCACATCCACATCTTCTTGCAGCGCGGCCTCGGCAATCATGGCCGGCGTTTGGCGCAGGCCGGTGTAGATGACTTCCATGCCCGCATCGCGCAGCGCGCGCGCCACGATTTTGGCGCCGCGGTCGTGGCCGTCCAGGCCGGGCTTGGCGATGAGCACGCGGATTTTGCGGTCCGTCGTCATGGTTCCTCCGGCAGGCGAGGAGCAGCGGCTTTGGTGGCATCATTATACCAACCGCGGGCCGCGGCCCGGGGTTCGCAGTCCGCGGTCCGCAGCCCGTAGTCCGCGGGCCGTGGTCCGCAGCCCGCTTCTTGCTCCCTGCTCCCCGCTTTAAAACCCAACCACCGCGGCCCGACTTTCGTCGAACCGCGGTGGCCGATGTCAACCGCACGCGAGCGCGTTCGGTGCTATTCGGACACGCTCTGGCCTTCCATGCCCTGCAGCAGTTGCGGCAGATACCAGATTTGCTGGTCTGTGGCGGTTTCGCCATCCTGCAGGTATTGGGTGCCGTCCTGCAGATACAGCGGCCCGGTCCAGAGGTTGAGCCCACCGGCCAGTTCGCCGATGAACTGGTCTACCTGGGCGGCCGCGTCGTCGCTCAGGCCGGGGCCCTTGATGAAGCCCACCGAGGAGGTCTCGGGGTTGTTGATGTCGTTCCAGTCGGGGCCCAGCCACAGGAACTGGGATTGCCAGTTGCCGCTTTGGGCGGCCTCGATGAGTTGCTTGTAGCCCGGATACCAGTTGAAGTAGGGCACGCCCAGGCACACATCGGGGGCCTCTTCGCACGCGCCCTCGAAGTCATAGGGCACGGCCCAGGCCTGCTGGCCCTGGTCGGCGAATTTCTTGGCCTCGACCAGGGCTTCGGTGGTGTCAATGCCCGAGATGACCACATCGTAGCCGTTCTGGAAGAAGTCATCCGCGACCTGGGTGGGGTCCAGGGTCACGCCGGGGATGTGGAACCAGAAGCCAATCCAGGTGACCTTGAATTTCAGGTCCGCGGGGTCTTGACCGCGGTAGTTCTCCCAGCAGTACTTGGCGCCCAGGTAGGCGGAGGACGCCAGCCGGCGGGTCTCGTCATTGATGAGCGGGCCCAGGTAGCCGATTTGACCGGTCTGGGTGGTGAGGGCCGCGGCGCAGCCCGCAATCATCTTGCCGTATTCCATGCGGCCCATCAGGTTGGCCAGGTTGGGCACCTCTTCGTAGTTCTGGCCTTCCTTCCAGACCTGGTCGCCCGAGATGTGCACCACGAAGATGTCGGGATGCTCCTTGGCGAAGGCGGTGGCGTCGTCCTTCATGTCGTCGGAGTTGAAGATGACGACCTTGGCGCCCTGGTCCACCAACTCTTGCGCCAACTGGGCAGAAGTGGTGCCGGGCCGGTCCGCGGGGTTGACCTTGTCCACGTAAATCATCTTGAAGCCCGTGGCTTCTTCCACCCGCTTGCCGGCCTCGTAGTGGGCCTGGCTCCAGCCGTGGTCGTTGTAGGGGCCGACCAGCAGCAGGCCGAACACGAAGGGCCCTTCTTCGGAGGGCGCGGCCTCTTCGGTGGGCGCTTCGGTGGCCTCTTCCTTGGGGGCGGCTTCGGTGGCTTCTTTGGGCGCGGCCTCGGTCATTTCCTCTTTGGGTGCGGCCGTGGCGGCTTCCTCTTGTTTGCCGCCGCAGGCCGCCAGCGCGGCCACGGCCAACGCCATGAGCAGCGCCAGAGCCAGCCAACGCCAGTGGGGTTTCCTCATGATGGTCCTCCTTCCGAAAAGGGGATGACGGGCGGACACAACGCGGAGGGGCCGTGCGCATCCCCGCAACCCAGGGGAATGAAGACCTGGGCCGGGTGGCGCGTCCCCAAGGCCCTCCTGTGCTAATTGTACCGGAAAACCTCGCCAGGGCAAGGCGCAAACCCACGGCGCGGGGGTTGCCTTTCGGTAGGCTTTTCTGTATAATGCGGGCGCAACCCGGCCCGAGGGGGCCGGGCGTGCCGCTTTTGGACGGCGCGAACCATCGGCATTGCCGACCGTGAGGGGGCATCCCCGAGGAGAGCGTATGACCGTCACCTACCTCACCCCGGAAGGCTACCGCAAACTCAAAGAAGAACTGGCCTACCTGCGCACGGTGAAGCGGAAAGAAGTAGCCCAGCGGTTGCACGAGGCCCTGGCCGAAGGGGGCGA
>WGAK01000007.1 GCA_015494815.1 Anaerolineales bacterium
CTTGAGCACGCTGTTGACCTGCACCGAAGCCAGCAACGCCAGGCCCAGGCGCAACCCCAGCCGCTCGGAAACAACCCAATAGAGGAAGGGGAAGAGCAGCAAGTAGAATTCCTCGTCGCCCAGGAACGCGACCGCGCGCCAAAACCCTGCGACGCCCGCGACCGCGTCCTGAAACGCGCGCACCCATTGCGGGTCGAACCAACCACTCATGGCTCACCTCCATCCGCGCGCCTCGTCCGTTCAACGGCCTGTGAATGCACATTGTACTCGCTTTCCGCGTTTCCACGCTCCAGTTTGCGAATGCCCACGCGACAGCCCGCAATTGTTGTATAATGGGAATACCCAGGCCTCGACATTCGACACCGCGGGCCTTCCCGCGTCCCCAGGAGGTATACCCATGCCGCAAGACGACTTCACTTCCTTCGAGCAACCCCCCTCTCAAGAACCGCAGCCTACGGGCTCCGAAGGCGCGGCCGACCCCTTTGCGGACTTCGAAGCGGGCGGCGGTGCCGCGGCGGGCGGCGGCACGCCCAGCGATATCGGCTTCGAGTCCTCCCCTTCGCAGGCCACCTTCACGGCCACGGCCTCGGCTTCAGGCGATGCCAGCAAGGACAACTTAGCCATTGCCTCGACGGTGGTCGGCGTGCTGTCCTTGTGCCTCTCCATCATCCCCCTGTGCGGCTTCCCGCTCAGCCTGGCGGCCATCGGCCTGGGCGCGTTCAGCCTCAAAGCGCCCAACCGCCGCACGTTGGCCATCGTGGGGCTGGTGCTGGGCGGCATCGCCATCCTCATCAGCCTGTGCTCCGGCATCTTCGGCGTCATCAACTACATGAACCAGGGCGGGTACTAAACCCTCCCACGCCGAGCATCCGAACTGCGCGCCGGGGCCAGGGCTCCGGCGCGCAGTTCTTTTTCGGCCGCGCTACCTACCTTGGAACGATTCCACCCGCGCCTCGCGGCCCGCGCACTTTTTGGTATAATGTCCTTAAACCTTGAAGCAACGACCGTTTGGCTGAGCAGCCTACCCATCTGGAGGCCGACATGTACCATAAAGTGATGCTCATCGGCAATTTGGGGCGCGACCCCGAAATGCGCTACACCCCCCAAGGCACCCCGGTGACCACTTTCACCGTGGCGACCAATCGGGTGTATACCAACGCGGCCGGGGAACAGATGCAGGAAACGGTGTGGTTCCGCGTCTCGGCCTGGGGGCGCCTGGCCGAGACCTGCAACCAATACCTGCGCCGGGGCATGCGGGTCTACATCGAAGGCCGCCTGGTGCCGGACCCCAACACCGGCAGCCCGCGCATGTTCACGCGGCAGGACGGCACGGTGGGCACTTCCTACGAGTTGCGGGCCCAGGTGGTCAAGTTCCTCAGCAGCCGCCAGGACATGGCCGCGGCCGAAGGCGCGGCCCCCGCGAGCAGCACCGCCGCGCCGGCCGGCAGCGTGGACGACCTGCCGGCCGAGGAAGACGAAATCCCCTTCTAAACCGCGCTTCGCACACACCTTTGCACATCGGCCGGGGCGATCGATGGGGTCGCCCCGGTATGTCGTCCCCACGGAGACCCCCTCATGAGCGCCGTGCTCCGGGCAGCCCTGGAAAGTCTGCGCCCTCGCCAGTGGATTAAAAACGGCTTCGTGTTCGCCGCGCTGGTCTTCGACCGCCAACTCACCCGACCCCACGCGGTGGCATGGACCCTGGCCGGGTTCGTCCTGTTCTGCCTGCTGTCCAGCGCGGTCTACCTGGTGAACGACCTGAGCGACCGGGAGCAAGACCGCCAGCACCCGCGCAAACGCCATCGCCCCATCGCCAGCGGTCGCCTGCCCGTGCCGGTGGCCGTGGGCATGGCCGTGGCCCTACCCGCGCTCCTCATCCCCCTGGCCTTCGTGCTGCGCCCGGCCTTCGGCTGGGTGGCCGCGGGATACTACAGCCTCATGCTGCTCTACACCTTCGTGCTCAAGCACATCCCCCTGCTGGATGTGTTTGCCCTGGCCGGAGGCTTCCTGCTGCGGGTCGAGGCCGGCGTCACCCTCATCCATGTGCAGCGCTTCTCGCCGTGGCTCTACATGGTCACGCTGTTCATCGCGCTGTTCCTGGGCCTGGGCAAGCGCCGGGCCGAACTGGAACTGCTGGCCACCAACGCGGCCAACCATCGCAAGGTGCTCGAAGGCTACACCCTGCCCTTTCTGGACCAGATGATTAACATCGCGGCCACGGCCACCATCATGACCTACAGCCTCTACACCTTCGTCGCGCCCAACCTGCCGTCCAACCACGCCATGATGTTCACCATCCCCTTCGTGGTGTACGGGCTGTTCCGGTACCTCTACCTCATCCATGTGCGGGGCTACGGCGGCGCGCCCGAAGAGGCCGTGTTGCGCGACCGGCCGTTGCAGGCCACGGTGGTGGGCTGGGGGCTGCTGGTGCTCTTCATCTTCTACTGGTTTTGAGCCATGAACCTGCCTTTTGCCGCGGTCGAAGCCCGCGCGCCGGGCAAAATCATCCTGGCCGGCGAGCATGCGGTGGTGTACGGACGCCCCGCGCTGGCCGTGCCCGTATTCGGCGTCCAGGCGCGGGTGCGGGTCACCCCTGCGCCCCAGGCCTGGGTGCACGCGCCCGCGGTGCACCTTGACGCGGCCCTGGCCGATTTGCCCGCGATGCACCCTTTGCGCCAGGCCGTCGAGCGCACCTGGGCCGCGCTGGCCACGCGGCCCCGACCCGTGCGGGTACACATCGCCTCAACCATCCCGGTGGCCGCGGGCCTGGGCTCGGGCGCCGCGGTGACCGTGGCCATCGTGCGGGCACTGGCCGCGTTCGCGGGCCGGGTCCTGCCCCCCGAACAGGTCAACGCGCTGGCCTACGCGGTCGAAAAACTGCATCACGGCACCCCCTCGGGCATTGACAACACGGTCATCACCTACGGCCGCCCGCTGGTCTATCGCAAAGGCGCGGGCTGGGAACTGCTGCAGGTGGCCCGGCCCGTGCCGCTGGTCATCGCGGACACGGGCCATCCCGCGCCCACGCGCGACATGGTCGCGGGCGTGCGGACGCGCTGGCAGGCCGCGCGCGACCGCTACGAGGCCCTGTTCGACGCCATCGCCGAGGCCGTAGCCGCGGCGCGGCACGCCCTGGCCGTGGGGGACTTGCCGGCCTTGGGCCGGGCCCTGCGCGCCAATCAGCGTCTGTTGCAGGCCATCGGCGTGTCGTCCCCCGCGCTGGACACGCTGGTGGACGCGGCCCTGGCCACGGGAGCCTACGGGGCCAAACTGTCGGGCGCAGGGGGCGGCGGCAACATGCTGGCCGTGACACCCCCCGAGGGGCAGGCCGCGGTGGCCCAGGCGTTGCGCGCGGCCGGGGCCACGCGGGTCATCGTCACCACCCTGCCCCCCACGGAGGCGGCCTGATGCCCGCGCCGTTGCTGGTCAAACTGGGCGGCTCGCTCATCACCGACAAGACCCGTCCGCGCACGGTGCGCGCGGACGCGCTGCGCCGTCTGGCGCACGAACTGGCCGCGTTTTGGGCCGCGCATCCGCAGCAGCCGCTGGTGGTAGGGCACGGCTCGGGCTCGTTCGGGCACTGGGCCGCGCGCGAGCACGGCTGGACGGGGCGGGCCCAGGGCCCCCAGGGGCGGCGGGCGCTGCTGGCCATTGCCCAGGCCGCAGCCGCGTTGCACACCCAGGTGCTGGATGCACTGCGCGCGGCCGGATTGCCGGCCTGGTCCTTCCCGCCGTCCGCGCAGGTGGTGACCCACGCGGGGCAGGTGCACACCTGGGACCTCACCGCGCTGCGGCGGGCCCTGGCCGCGGGTCTGGTGCCGGTGGTCTACGGCGATACGGTGTTGGACCGGGCCTGGGGCGGGGTCATCCTGTCCACCGAGGACTTGTTCGTGGCCCTGACGCCGCATCTGCGGCCGCGGCGCATCTTGCTGGCCGGGCTGGAGCCGGGCGTATGGCGCGATTGGCCTCACAACACCGCGCTTTGGAACGACCTCACCCCCGCGCGCTGGCAGGCGGCACGGCACAGGGTGGGGGGCGCGCAGGGCGCGGATGTCACGGGCGGCATGCACGGCAAGGTGCAGCGCATGTTGGACCTGGTGCAAGCCTTCCCCGGTCTGGAGGTACGCATCTTCTCCGGCCAACAGCCGGGCGCGTTGACGCGGGCGCTGGAAGGGCAGCCCGTGGGCACCCGCCTGCACGCGGACACGCCGCCCGCGTCAGAGGCGTAAACAACACGGCCCGAAGGCGCAAGGGCACCTCCGGGCCGCGGCTTGGGAGCGACGCGAGGCTTATTTCAGCGTCATCAAATAGGCCACCAGCGCGTCGATTTGCTCGGGCGTCAGGTCCGAGTAAGCGGGCATCAGGCCCTCAGGGAAGCCTTCCACCGTGTAGGCCGTGGGGTCGGTGATGGACTGGCGGATGTAGTCCTCCGCGCTCATGCCGCTGACCCGCTCGGCCGCGTGCGTGGCAATGCCGGCCAGCGAGGGGCCCACCAACTGCACGCCCTCTTCCACCGAGTGGCAGGTCACGCAGCCCGCGTTGCTGCCCAGGGGATTCTGGTTGAACAGTTCCTTCCCCATGGCCACCAAATCTTGCGCGCCGCCTTCTTCCGCGGCCTCCTCGGTCTCTTCGGCCTTGGCCTCTTCGGTCTCCTCGGCCTTAGGGGCCTCGGTGGCTTCTTCCTGGGCCGGCGCGGCTTCTTCTTGCTGCGCGGGCTCGGCCGCGGCAGGGGCTTCCTGCGCCTGACCGCCGCACGCGGCCAGCGCCAACACCACCAGCGCCATCAACAGCATCAGCCAAAGGCTGCGTTTGCGAAACATCGGACACCTCCTAAAGGGTCGTTGAATTGAGATGACATTTCCAGCCACCGGGGCCGGGTTTACGGTTCCCCTTCCCCGGTCAGGGTGAGCAAAAAGGCCACCAGGTCTTGGATTTGCTCCTCGGTCAAACGCTCGCGAGCGTCGGGCGGCATGGTGCCAGAGGGGTAACCCGGCACCACATAGGCATCGGGCTCGACGATGGACTGGTACAGATATTCCTCCGCGCTCAGGCCGGGCACCCGGTCGGCCGCGGTGGCCCCAATGTCGTACAGCGAGGGCCCCACCAGCCGCACGCCCGGCTCCAGGCTATGGCACAGCCGACAGCCCGCATTGACGCCGGGCACTTCCTCCAAAAAGAGCCGCCGCCCCATCTCGGGGTCACCGTGGGTGCGCAGGTCGTGGAATTGCCAGCGGCGCACCTGCCGCGCGGCCACCTCGACCTCACCGCTGAACAGCGTCCAGGTGTGCGCGGGCTCTTGCAGGCGCACGAGCACCTGGTGACGGCCGGGCGGGGCCGTCCACTGGGCAAAGAAATGCACCACGCCGTCTTCGGCCTGATGCGTCTCGGCCCACACGGGCTCGCCGTCCATCTGGATGGTCAGGGTCGCGGCCTGCGGGGCACCCGCGGCGCCAGCGGGGGATTCTACCACATCCTGCTCGCCCGTGAGGGGCTGGCCCAGGCGATGGCTGAAGGCCACCTCGAAGGTGGCGGCCTGCCGGGCCCAGGCCGGACCGGCGTAAGGCCAGCGGGTGAGGGCCACCACCAGGGCCGCGAGCACGGCCAGGAACAACGCGGCCTTCCACGCGGCCGGACGGGTGAGCAGGTCGCGCCAGGTCTCGTCGTCGGGGGGCGTCATGGCCGCGGGCGCAGGTGCGGCCAAGGGCGCGCGCAACGCGGTCGGCAGGTCGGCCGGCGCGACCCAGTCCTGCCGCACAGGTGCGGTCTTCCAGCGCGCCCGCAGCCAGGGCTTGCGCTTGCGCTCCAGGCGCTGGGCCAGCCAGGTGTTGCCCCAGCGATTGACGCAGTCGTCGGGCGGGCAGCCGATGATTTGCACCTCGGCCGCGCCCGCCTGCCAGGCCAGCGCGACGGTGTCGGGGTGCAGGTCGCCCACGCAGGGCACGGCTACGGGATGCACCGGACGCGGGCCCTCGGGCCCATCTACCCGCAGAGGCCGGGTCCACACTTCGGGGTTGGCCAGCACATGCCGGTGGCACACGAAGGTCACCCGCGGGGCCACGCCGTCTTCGGGCTGGGCCGCGCGGCGCACGCGGGCCCGCAACTCGTCCAAAGTGGGATGGTCCAGGGTCAGCGCGTCGGTGGGGCAACTGCCCACGCAGATGCCGCAGCCCACGCAGAGGTCGGGGTTGAGTTGGGCCACCAGTTTGGGCCCGCGCCCCTCGCCGGGTCGCGGCACCATCTCCAGGGCCCGATAGGGGCAGTCGTGGGCGCACAGGGTGCAGCCGATGCAGGCATCTTGATTCAGACGCACGGGCTCGGCCTGGGGCGTGCGCCACAGCCAGGGCCAGGCGGCCCACAACACGAACGCGGCCCCGGCCAGGCCCCAGGCCACCCATCCACCCCAACGCAGCCAGGCCGGCAGCAGGAAGAGGTACCAGGCGTCCAGGGGCACGGTAGTGGGCCAGCGGCTGAAGTCCCACATGGGGCGCAGGCCCGCGGGGACGATAACGCCCAGCAGCACCCACAAGGCGGTGAGCACCAGCAGCCAATAGCGCGGGGGGAACCAGCGACGGTTGTTGAGGCGCAGGATGTGCCACCAGTAGAACAGCCCCATGAGCACGGCCAGGCCCACATGGACGAAAAAGAGGGTGACCAGATACACCCAGCCGCCGTTGCCGGGGTGCGGCACCAGCCACTGGACAATCCAGCCCTGGCCGCGCGCGGAGCGCATCCACCCCTGCACCAGGGCCTGATGCAGCCACTGGGCCCGGTCGTCGGCCAGCATCCAATAGCCGGTGACCCCCACCACCAGCGCGGCGGCCAGCAGGGCCACGCCCGTCACCCAGGCCAGCACGCGCGGCCCGCGCAGGCGGTTTTGCACCCACATGCGCCAGGCGTGCAACAACGAAAAGAGCAAGAAGAAATCGCTGGCATAGCGGTGAACCGAGCGCATGATGCGGCCGACGATGTTGCTGTGAATCACCGCGATGGAGTCGTAGGTGTCTTGGAAGCCAAAGTGATAGAACAGGGTCAGGTAGAGGCCGGTGAGGGCCAGCAGCATCAACGACCACAGGGCCAGGGTGCCGGTGTGGTAGAAGGGGTTGTAGCGCGGGTCGCGCAGCCCACGCGCCAGGGGGGCCTCCAGCGCGCTGGTCCAGCGGTCCAGGCGCGCGGCCCAGCGGGCCCAACGGGAACGGGCCTCGGGGGGCAGCAGGTCAGGCGACGAAGCGGGCGTAGTTGCGGTCATGGTGGGCCATCCAAAAAAGGGGGCGGCCGAAACCGCCCACGGATGCTCGCGGTCGTGGCCGGGGGGCGGGGCAGACCCGCCCCCCGGTACGCTGAACTCGTTTTACCACAGTTTCATGCCCGGCGCTACCACCGGCACCATGCCCGAAATCAGGTCAATGAGCACCGGCGTGTAGGCCACCACCAGCAGGGCCACGGCGCCCACCAGCCAGGGCTTCCACGCGTCCAGCCACTCGGGCACCAACTGCACATCGGTCATGGCCTCGGCCACCTGGACCTCGACCTCTTTGGTGGCCTTCTTGGCGAAGAACGCGGTGTGCACCATAATCCAGATGTACATGTAGACCGCGATGAAGAGGATGATGCCGCCGATGCCCACGCGCAGCAGCAGGCCGCTCCACTCCGCGGGGATGTAGGGCGCCTCACCCAAGGGCGTGCGCCGCGGCGCACCCAGCAAGCCTAAGGAGTGCATGGCCTGGGAGAAGATGGCCATGCCGATGAACCACAGGTACACCATCCACAGCGCGGCCTTGCGGCAGCACAGTTCGCGGCCGGTGAGGTAGGGCACCAGCCAGAAGGAGATGCCCATGAAGGTCAGGGTGACCGCGGTGGACACGGTGAGGTGGAAGTGGCCGGGCACCCAGGCGGTGTTGTGCAGGATGAGGTTGGTGTTGTAGGACGCGTTGACGATGCCGCCAAAACCGCCGAAGATGAAGAGGATGCCACCCAGCAGTTGCGCGGCGACGACGGGGTCGTTCCAGGGCAGCGCGGCCAGCCAGCCCATCAGGCCCTTGCCGCCGCGCTTGCGGCCCGCGTATTCCAGCGAGGCCACCACGGTGAACAGGGTCATCAGCGAGGGGATGACCACCGACAGGGTCAGCAGCGCGTGGATGTACTTCCAGCCGGGCGCCACGCCGGGGTCCACGAACTGGTGGTGGAAGCCCACGGGCACGGACAGCAGGATGAACAGCCAGAAGGCCAGGCGGGCCATGGTCTCGCTATAGAGTTTGCCGCCCGCCTGCCGGGGCAGGTAGGCGTACCACGAGATGTAGGCCGGCAGCAGCCAGAAGTACACCAAGGGGTGGCCGAACCACCAGAAGAAGGTGCGGGCCAACTGGATGTCAATGCCCTTCACCAGGCCCATGGACCAGGGCAGCAGCATGAACAGAGTCTCGATGGCCACGCCCAAGGTCGCCAACTGCCACAGCACCATGGTCGCCACGCTGGCGAAGGCGATGAAGGGCGTGCGCACGCCGGGGTTGTCCTTCTTCCATTGGTGCAGGGTGAAATAGAAGCCGTAGCCTTCAATCCAACTGCCGACCACCAACAGCACCAACCCCAGATAGAAGGGCCAGGGGGCCTGCATGGGCGGGTAGAAGGTGTAGAGCACGCTGGCTTTGTTGGCCAGGATGTAGATGGCGGCCAGCACCAGGCCCACCACCATCATCCAAAAACCGAACGCGTTGAGTTTGGGATATTTGAGCGGCCGCTTAAGGCCGTAAATCATGTTGAAGGTCAAGAAGCCCGTGATGAAGAAGGTGGTCCACACCACCGCGTTGAGCACGCCGTGCAGGGTCAGGCCCTGGTAGTACGATTGCGCGATGTGCAACTCACGCAACTTGGGGTAAAAATTCCAGCCGGCATAGTTGAAGGCCTGCATGGGGCCGAAGAAACTGCCGATGGCCAGGGCGGATACCGCCACCAGAATGTGCCAGCCGATGAAACGCTTTTCCGCGCGGGTCAGGGTGTATTCGTTCTGCATCACCAACCTCCGTCATTGGCCGAATTCTTCGGGCGGAACGACCTTGATCATGCCGAACATGGCCGCGTGACCCAGGCCGCAATATTCGGTGCAGATGAACTTGTACTCACCCGGCTGGTCGAAGGTGTAACTCAGTTTGCCCACATAGCCGGGGATGACCTGGACATTAAGGTCCGTGTTGAGCACCTTGAAGCCGTGCTGAATGTCGCGGCTGGTGACATAGAAGGTCACCTTCGCGCCGGCGGGGACCACGATTTCGCGAGGGGTGAATTGCCAGGTCTGGGCGATGATGTACACCTCGTACTTCTTGCCCGGCACGATTTCCCGCACGCCGGGGTTGGACCATTTGGGGTCCTGGTCCAACTTGGCCGGGTCCACCTTTTGCTCCAAGGTGGGCACCTGCACTCCCAGCGCGAAGCCAGCCACGCCGATGAGCACCGCGAAGGCCGCGAGCAACACCATGCTGATGGTAATCCAGCGCTTTTCGTGGCGGTCAATGTGCAGTGAACTCATGCTAACCTCCCTCCTTTAGACGGTGGGGCCATACTGCAGCAACATCCAATAAACCGAACCCCAGATGACGATGAGCAGGGCCACGAAGATAAGCACGATGACCCATGTGCCCCGGGGGACGAATTCCTCAGTGTTGGGCGAACTCATACAGCACCTCCTTGCAAAGATATGCGGACGAACAAAAGGGCTTACTTCGGCTGCCGAATTTCCACCTCGATGGGCATATCGCCGCTCTTCTCGAAGTGCAAGGTCAGTTGCACCTTGGTGCCGGGGGTGAAGTCCACCTGCTTGTCAATGCACATGATGTGCAGGCCGCCCATCTTCAACTCCACAGTCTCGCCCGCGGGGATGACGATTTTGCCGCCTTCCACGGGGCGCATGCCCATGGCGCCTTCGGGGGTCTTGAACGACTCGTGCAATTCCACCGTGCCGCAGGCGTCGGATTCCGCGCCAATCAGGGCGTCATCCTCGTTGCCCGTGTTGCGCAGAGTCATGTAGAACGCACCCGCGGTGGCCACCTTGGGCGACGGACGGCCCCAGGCGTCTTCCACCACGATGTGCGGGCCCTGGGCCTTGGCGCAAGCCGCCAACGCCCCCACCAACAGCCCCGCTATGCCCAGCAGCAAGAATTTACGCATAGACCGTCGCATGACAAAACCTCCATATTCCCGCCTTAGTGGCGGATGAGATAGGCCAAATCCGCGGCCATGTCTTCGGCCGGTGTGCCATAAGGGAAGACCAGTTTGACATACCCCTTGCGGTCTATCACCGTGATGGTGGCCGTGTGGTCCACCAGATAGCCGGTGGCCGGGGTACCCTCGTGCTTCTGGTAATAGATGCCGTAGTGGGTGGCCACCTCCGCGATGGCGTCCTCACTGCCCGTCACGCCGATGAAGGATGGATGGAAGTATTGCACATACTCTTTCAGGCGCTCGGGCGTGTCGCGAGCCGGGTCCACCGAAATCATAATCAACTGCACCTGGTCGGCATCGTCGCCCAGGAGTTCCATGGTGCGCTGCACCTCGAACAAGGTCGTGGGGCAGACATCGGGGCAGAAGGTGTAGCCGAAGTACAGCAGCACCACCTTGCCCCGAAAATCGCTCAGCCGCACCGGCCCATCGGCCGACTGCAATTCGAAATCGAAGGCCGGTTCCGCGGATTGCAACACCGTGCCGTGAAAGGCATAGGGGCGAAAGCGGTCCCAGGCCCACCAGCCCAAGACGATGAGCAGAACCGCACCAACGCCCAACCACAAGCCTCGTGAGAGGTTCCGCATAGGCTTAACTCCTTTTTCGGTCGGTCAGGGTGCATAACAGAGGAAGAAGTGGGCCGCCTCGTAAGCGAGTTTGGCCGAACCCTGACTGTTGCGAATCTCCTCGGCCAACACACCTAAATGGCGCAAAATGCGCTCTTGCGTCGAGGCCAGGGTCTCATACTTGTACTCGCCCCGCACGATGCCCCAGCCGTCCACCAGCACATAGTGCGGGTCCAGGCGCACCGAGCCATCGGGTTGGATATCGTAGTAAGCGTTGAAGCCACCGCCCACCAGCATCTTCAGCCGCTTGGGGTCGGGCTGGGTGGCGAAAATCCACACCTCGGGCCGGGCCCCGACCCGTTGGGCATAGGCCCGCAACACCTCGGGCGTGTCGTGGGCCGGGTCCACCGAAATCAGCACGATGCGAAACGGAATGTCGCCCATGATGCGCGGCCCTTGCGCTTGCACAGCCTGCAGCGTGGAAATCACGCCGTAACAATCGCCGGGGCAGCGGGTGTAGAAGAAGGCATACAACACCACCTTGCCCCGCATGTCCTCGTTGGTCACCGGCTGCCCATCCTGGTCCACCAGGATGAAACCAGGCGCCAACCGCACCCGCGGCAGCACCTGCACCGGCTGAAACACCTTGAACGCGACGACCGCGACGATGACCACGCCAAAGAAGGCGTACACGCCGCGCACGACCCAACGATAAGCCTTCATGTAGCATCCGACCCATCCAGGTGTACCGAGACCCGTCGGGCCTCCGCGGCCAGTTCGGCAAAAGTGGTGCCCTGCAATTCACGCTGCACCAAACGCTGCAACCGGGCCCAGCGCCGCCGCACCGGACACGCGCTGGAGAAGGGGCAGGTGTCCGGCGCCTCCACGCACTCCGAGACCGCGGGCAGGCGCCCCATCGCGGCCATCACATCCCACAGCGTAATGTCCTCGGCCGGGCGGGCCAACTCCAGCCCGCCCTTGGGCCCCGGATAGGTGCGCACCAGTTTGGCCCGGCTCAGTTCCTTCAGCAGGCTATACAGCAGCGACAGCGGAATGAGCATCTCCTGGCTCAACTGCTGCGCGGAAATCCGGCTGCCCGGGGGATGCTGCGCCAGGCCCAGAACGACCCGCACCGCGTAATCCGTGCGACGGTTGACCCAAAAACGCATGCCCGCTGCCTCGAACACCATCCTCGAATTTCTTGACCATTCTTGGTCAATATAGTCAAGAATTCGCCCACGCGCCAGGTGACAATTGTCATATCCCAATATTTGCAAAAGCCCCTTCGGCGTTTCCGAAGGGGCTTCGTCCAGCGCTCGCTCCCGGGGTCATGCTACGGCCGCGCGGCCTCCATCACCAGCACGGCCTCACCCACCACCCGTCCGGCCTTCAAATCGGCCAGGGCCTGGTTGGCCTGCAGCCACGGGTAAGGCTGCACCGTGGCCCGCACCGGGATTTTGGCCGCCAGTTCCAAAAATTCCACGCCGTCTTGATAGGTGGCATTGGCTACGGTGCGCAGCACGCGCTCGCCGTAAATCAGCCGATAAGGCATTTCAGGGATGGGGCTCATGTAAATGGCGTTGATGGCCACCACGCCGCCGGGACGCACCCGCTCCAAAGCCCGGTGCACGATTTCGCCCGCGGGTGCGAAGATGATGGCCCGGTCCAGCAACACCTGGGGGCGGTCGCGCGGCCCACCGGCCCACACCGCGCCCAGGTCCCGGGCGTGCTGCTGCCGCTTGGGCGAGCGGGTGAACACATACACCTCGTCGTTCCAATAGCGGGCCACCTGGATGGCCAGATGCGCGCTGGCCCCAAACCCAAACAGCCCGATGCGTTCGCCCGGCTGCACCCCGGCCACCTTGAGCGAGCGGTAGCCGATGATGCCCGCGCACAACAACGGCGCGGCCTGCAAGTCGGGGATGGCCTCCGGCAGGGGCAGCACATACGCCGCGTCGGCCAGCATGGCCTCCGCGTAGCCGCCGTCCACATGAAAGCCGGTGAACTGCGCGTGGGGGCACAGGTTTTCTTGCCCGCGGCGGCAGTAGTCGCACTGCCCGCAAGCCCGATGCAGCCAGGGCACCCCCACCCGCTGGCCCACCTGCACCTGCGTCACGCCCGGCCCCAGCGCGTCCACCACGCCCACCACCTGATGCCCCGGCGTGATGGGCAGCCGCGGGGGCCGGATTTCGCCCTCGACCGTGTGCAAATCCGTGTGGCACACGCCGCACACCCGCACCCGCAGCCGCACCTGACCGGGGCCCGGCTCAGGCAACGGCACCTCGTCCAGGCGCAAAGGATGTTGCTCCGCGGGCGCGTAGGCGTGCAAGCGCCAGGCGCGCATGGTCGTCATGATGACACCTCCTGGGGGACGAACTTCGCCGGGGCCCGCGAGCGCCGCGGGCCCGGTCCGTTTTCACCATACACCCCTGTCAAGCCGCGCGTCAACGCATGGCGCGCGTGATGATGCGGTCGCTCAGCCCCGGAAAGTGCGTGTTCAGCCACACCAGGGGCCCCATCCACCAGGGCGACAGCACCCCACGGCGGGGGCGTTGGGCCACCCGCCAAATCACCTCGGCCATGTCCTCGGCCGAGAGCACCAAACGCCGCCCCCAACGAGTGGCGCGCGGGCGCGCGGTGGGGTCCTTGAACGCGTGCTGGCCGAATTCGGTGCGCACAGGGCCCGGATACAGTCCCACCACCCGAATTCCCGCGGGGCGCACTTCGCGGCGCAGCGCCTCGGTAAAACCTCGCAAGCCGAACTTGGTGGCCGCGTACACGGTATAGTGCGGCAAACCCACCCAACCGGCCACCGAAGCCACATTCACGATGACGCCCCGGCGCTGAGCCTGCATCAGGGGCAAGAAGGCGCGCGCCACCCAAATGGCGCCCGTGAGGTTGACCTGGATTTGCAGCAAGATGTCGTCCACAGGGTCCAGCGCGGTCAGCGGGGCCAGGCGGCCCAGGCCGGCGTTGTTGACCAGCACATCCACCCGCCCCCAGGTCTGGGCCACGGCGTCGGCCAGGCGCTGCACCTGCTGCGGGTCGCGCACATCGGTGGGCACCACCAGCGCGTCCGCGCCGAGTTCCTGCAGCGTCGCGGCCACCTGCTCCAGCCGGTCGCGGCGGCGGGCGGCCAGGGCCACCCGGTATCCCTCACGGCCGAAGCGCCGCGCCGCGGCCGCGCCAATGCCCGCGCTGGCGCCGGTCACCACCACCACCGGGGTCGTTGTATTCATGGCATCCCTCCCTGCGGGCCGCGGGCGACCTGTGGGGCGCGCCCCCGCGGCTGGGTCTGCAGAAACGCTACGATGTGCGGCGGCAAGGGGCCGGCCGCCGCGGACGCGGGCTGCGGCTCGCCAAAGGCCAGGGTCCCAGGCAACACGCCGGACCACAAAGGCGCGTCCTGGTCTTGCGGCAACTCCTTGGGCGGGCCGACGCGCACCTTGGCCGAGGCCAGGTCCATGTGCACGGCCGCCACCGCGGTGGCCGCCAGTTCCCGCTCGGTGGGCTGCCGGGCATACGCCCAGTGTCCGGGCAAAATCTTCTCGCTCAAAGCGCGCAACGCGGCGCGTTTTTCCGCGGGGTCTTCGAGAGCCCGGCCCGTGCCCAGCACGACCACGGAGCGGTAGTTGACCGAGGTGGCAAACGCGCTCTTGGTCACCACTAGACCGTCGAGCAAAGCCACCGCAAAGCGCACCACGCCACCCGCGGCCAAATGTTGCATGCGCCGACTGCTGCGCGAGCCGTGCACGACCAAATCTTGCCCGACGCGCGCGAAAAGGACGGGCTGCACCTCAGGCCCCGTTGCCGCGACCCAGGCCATGAAGCCGAACCGCGCCGCATCCAGGATGGCGTAGATGGTGGCCGCGTCATAGCGGGCGCGCTCCGGGTGCTGCCGAATGCGGTTGCGCTCGGTCACGGGGAACGAAGTCATGCCAACCTCCCGCCGGGGATATTACGGCCGTTGCACCGCGACGCGATACACACTATCGCACGCGCCTCCGGCGACCGGGCCCGTTCTCCGGCCATGGCAAGGGCATGACGGGCGCGGGGCGGGCGCGAGTGTTGCTCCCAACGCGGCACCCAGGTGCCGCACGCCAGAACGGGCCGTTCGCGGATGGCGGTGCCACGCGTCGCGCAGCGGCGCGGGCCCCGCGTCCAAAATCGCGAAACGCGCTCAATCCTGGCCGCAAGGCGTGGCCTCGGCCAACGCTTCGGCCGCCGCCCCCTGGTCCACCGCGCCCAGGTAGAAGGTCATGCGCTGCAGATAAATCACCGGGTCAATGTATTCCACCTGGATGTGCTCGGGCAATTGCAAATGGATGGGGGCATAGGACAACAGCCCCTGCACCCCGGCCTGCACCATGCGCTCGGCAATGGCCTGGGCCGCGCTGGCCGGTGTGGCAATCACCCCCAGGCGGATGTCCGCCTCTTGCAGCGCGCGCTCAAGCCGGGCCACATCTTGCACGACGAAGGGGCCCACCCGCTGGCCAATCTTGTGCGGGTCGTTGTCAAAAGCCAGGGCAATGCGAAACCCCCGCTTGGCAAAGCCCTGATACGCCAACAACGCCCGCCCCAGCGCGCCCACGCCCACCAGGGCCATGTCCCACACCCGGTCCACATGCAAAATGCGGCGCAACTGGCGAATGAGCGCCGCGACCGGATACCCCGTGCCCTGCTTGCCGAATTCGCCGAACATCGAGAGGTCTTTGCGAATCTGCGCCGCGCTGATGCTCAACCGGCGGCCCAATTCATGGGACGAGATGGTCGTCAGGCCCTCCTGCTGCGCGTAACACAAAGTGCGCAAATACAACGGCAGCCGTCCAACCACCACCGGCGGGATGTCACGCATGGTCATGAGCACCACTCCCAGGGGTCAGGCCCGCAACAAGCGTTGCAGCAAAGCCTCCAGTTCTTCGTCCGAATAGTAGTACAGGGTAATGCGCCCGCCTTGGGGCCCGGCGTGCACTTTCACCCGCGTGCCCAAATGCGCCTGCAGGCGTTCTTCCAGACGGCGTGCGGCGGGGTCGGTCTGGCCGCGGGGTTTGGGGGAAGGGGCTTTGCGGCCCTGGAGTTTGCGCACCAGGGCCTCGGTCTGCCGCACCGAAAGCCCCTGAGCCAGCACCGTGTGCAGCGCGGCCTCTTGCGCGGCGGGGCTGGGCAGGCCCAACAGCGCCCGCGCGTGCCCTTCGCGGATGCGTCCTTCCAGCAACGCCTGCTGCACCGCGGGCGCGGCCCGCAACAGACGCAGCGCGTTGGTCACGGCCACGCGGCTCTTGCCCACCCGGCGGGCAATCTCTTCGTGGGTCAGGCCAAAGGTTTCGTGCAAGTGCCGATAGGCCTCGGCCTCCTCCAGAGGGTTCAGGTCCGCGCGCTGAATGTTCTCGATGAGGGCCAGTTCCAACTGCTCTTGGGCCGAGACCTCACGCACCAGCACGGGCACGCGCGCCAACCCGGCCCGCTGCGCCGCGCGCCAGCGCCGTTCGCCGGCGATGAGCACGAATTGGTCGGCTTCGGGCGCGCGGGTCACGATGAGCGGCTGCAGGATGCCGTGCTCACGAATGGACGCCGCCAGGGCCTCCAGTTCCTCCGGGTCCATGCGCGACCGGGGCTGGTGCGGATTGGGGCGAATGGCCGCGACGGGCACATAACGCACACCGCGCGCCTCGTCGTCCGCGCTGCTTCCGGGGATGAGGGCGTCCAGGCCGCGGCCCAAGCCGTAGCGTTTCTTGCGGCTCATAAGTCCAACCTCGGCGTGGAAGGATGCGCGGCCTCGCGGCCGGGGTTGCGCCTGGAGGCCCGGCCGCGGTCTGGGGGCGGCTCACGGCCATCACCGGCCAGCAGTTCTCGCGCCAGGGCCGCGTAGGCCCGGGCCCCCACCGACGAAGGCGCGTACACGGCAATGGGCAACCCGTGCGACGGGGCTTCGGCCAGCCGCACGCTGCGCGGGATGAGGGCCTGGAACACCCGGCCGCCGAAGTACGAACGCACTTCCTCCACCACTTCCCGGCTCAGGCGGGTGCGGCCGTCGTACATGGTCACGACCACACCGCGCACGGCCAGCCCGGGGTTCAGGGCCTCGCGCACTTTGCGAATGGTTTGCATCAGCATGCCCAGCCCCTCCAGGGCCAGATATTCGGCCTGCACGGGAATGATGACCCCGTGCTGCGCGGCCACCAGGCCGTTGAGCGTGAGCAGGCCCAACGAGGGCGGGCAGTCCAGAAAGATATAATCGTACCTCTCCAGCAACGGCTCCAGCGCCTTGCGCAGTCTGGCCTCGCGGGCCAGTTCGTTGACCAGTTCCACCTCCGCGCCGGCCAGCGCGGGGGTGGCCGGTAGCAGCGAGATGTGCAAGCGGGGGTTGTAAAGGATGAAGGAGCCCGCGGGGGCCACGCCCAACAGGGCTTCGTAAGTGCCGCCGCGCACTTTGTATTTGTCCACGCCCAGCGAAGAAGTGGCGTTGGCCTGCGGGTCCAGGTCCACCAACAGGGTGCGCAGCCCCCATTTGCCCAGATAGGCGCTCAGATTGACCGCGGTGGTGGTTTTGCCCACCCCGCCCTTTTGGTTCACCAACGCGTAAATGCGAGCCGCCATACCTTTGCCCTCGCGTGCGTAGCCTCAGGCGCGCCGCGGCACGGCCAGCACAGCCGCGACCTCCTCCTCGGTGGGCACGCCGGCCAGGCCGGGCCGGGTGACCGAACGCGCGGCCAACCCGGTGGCCCGGGCCAGCGCGTCCAGGGGGTCGCGGGTCCAGTACAGGCGCACGAAGAACACCGCCGCGAAGATGTCGCCCGCGCCGGTGGGGTCCACCACCTCCACCTGGGGCGCGTCGTGGTGATAGACCCGGCCCTGCCAATACAGGTCGGCCCCGGCCGCGCCACGGGTCACCACCAACACGGGCGTCTGGCGGGCCAGGCGGGCCACTTGCGCCTCGTCATGGCCCAGGTCTTCTTCGCTGAGCACCACGGCCCCGGCGCGGGGCAACAGGTATTCGGCTTCGGGCCAGGGCCCGGGCCGCACCACACCGTGCTCATCCCACTCCCGCAGCCAGCCTTGCGGGGTGAGGCCGATGAGCCCCCGCGGGAAGGCCTGCACCACCGTGGGCTCGACCTCCTGCGCGATGGGCGCCAGATGCGCGATGGCCGCGGTACGCCACGGCTGCGGCACATGGTGCAGGTGTAAGCGCGGGCCCACCTGCTCGACGCGCAGGGTGCGCCCCGCGGGCGTTTCGTCCAACACGAAGGTGGTCAGGGTGGGGCTTTCGACGCCGGTGACGAACACCCCGTCCACATCCAAAGGCGCCCAGTCGTGGGCATGGCGATAGGCCGTGACCACGCCCACCCGCAGGCCCAAACGCCGGGCCGTGAGTGCGGCGTAGGCCGCGGTGCCGCCCAGGCGCGCAACGCCGTGGGGATGCTTGTCCCACGACAGGTGCCCGACCACCACATAGTCCACCGGAGGGACGGCATGAGGTTCCATCATGGATGTATTGTACCGCAAACTGCGCCATCTGCCGAGCCGAGATTGCGCATCTTTTCACGAAAGGGGGGCGCGTGCAAAAGTCGCCGAAATCGGCATTAGAGCACGGGCCAAAGGCAGATTTGGGAAAATGGACGCTCTGGGGCCTGGAGTCAGGACAAAACGCCCTTCTTAGCGTGCCATACCAAAGCGCCGGTTCGTCGTACTAGGGAGCGCCTATCCACCCTGCAGAGCCCGGAGCCAGAGCGGCAAGCGTCCATCTTCCGCGATCTATCTCCAGAAAAGGCCATTTTTACGGGCTTTGAGGCTTGTTAATCAGTGGGCTAAGGACGAACAAGAGCATTTATTACAATATCATCTACATCTAATACCGTTTCGCTACCTGCGGGCATATACAATCCTATAGCCAAGCTTCCCGGGCCTATCACATTCCCATCCTCTATCTCATCAATTTGATATTCATTTGCATAGACCCATATCTTTGATTGATAAGCACATATTTTAATCTCATTTCTCCCCCTTCCTTGGTTAATATACTGACTAAACACCGAGGAGCGTAAATAGTCAAGCATACCATTATGTACTACAAACACACTATAGGTACCATCCACGTAAAAACGCATGAAGTAATACCCATATGGTGTAACCCGCCACTTAACACTCACTCCTGTCGCATTCAAATCTGTAAGCGTATCAAAGTCTGTTTTCGCGGTCAAACAGAAATCCTCAACTTTTACCCTAGGGATAGAGAGCCAATACTCATAACGCCGCGAGCCCCCAATTCCTCGTATTTGAAGCCTTCCTCCAAATATTCTCGCAATCACTTCGCTACCGCTGACATCATCGCGTAGCGAGCCCACCTTCCATCCATTTTTATTATTTTCGAAAGATTCCATCAATATCATTTCACCTTCAAAAAATGCAGACGGCGATGGCGTCAAAGACACTATATCGTTTGTAGCAGTACAAGTAGGCGCGGGGGTGTAAGTCGGACGAGGGGTATAAGTAGGCCAAGGTGTATAAGACGGTAAAGCAGCTACCGTCATCCGTACTTGGGCTTCCAGCATTGGGTTGCGCGGATGTAAAAATCCCATATAAGATATAATTCCGCCCAGAACAGCACCCACAAGCAACAAAAGTGCCGCGATGAGTGGGACTTTCACCCTCATCACCTCAATACTGGGCCCCCAACAATTCGCTTTCGCTTGAGTTTGCCTATTGACCATGAAATAACTCCTGATACCCCAACACCAGAGTCAGCGGCTCGGCTGGCTCACTCCACCCCGAAGAGTTTGGGTCGACGCGATAAATGCCCTATAGACCGAATAAAAACAGGTTTTCTGAGCACGAAAAACTGAACCTACACCATAGAAATCCGACGCCGCCCCTGGATGCACAATCCCACCCGTTTATGACAAGTATACTGCGTCCCTTGTTGCGGGTCAATCTAACAAATCTAACAAAATAGGGGCTTCTTAATCTATAAGTGCACAAATCAAAACATCTAGCGCGTATGCATCAGCATTAGGTAGGAGGCCACCATCCCCGCAGCGCGTCGTGTATCTTCGCGCACTTTGATAGCCGCGCCCCCTCGTCCAGGCCCTATTATTACCCCGGCTTGTCGCGTTCGCCGGGCACAAAGGCACGCCGACCCTGAGGGTCGGATAGAAACGTTTATCTTGCTGAAAAGCGACCAAAAACAATACTCAAATCCTCACGGGAAATTGGCGTTACCACTCAAAATTTCCAGCGCTTTGACAGGCTGTCCAAACTTTTGTCCGAGCTTCATGCGCCGACCGTCTTGACGCTCCGCGCGGCGGGCAGTATACTTTGAGCAGAGATCGGGGCGTAGCGCAGGTGGTAGCGCACCGCGTTTGGGGCGCGGGGGTCGGCGGTTCAAGTCCGCCCGCCCCGACTTTGTTTGTCAGCAGCCTTTGGGGCTCGCCAACGGAGGGAACAACCATGCGCTTCCGTCGCCGACCGTTCGACATCATCCTCGAAGCCGTGCACTACGGCCCCGACGGCCGCACCATCGCGTGGGCCCGGGGGTACGAGCGTTTGTTCTCCCACTATACCGACCGTCGCATTTTCACCCGGCAGGACCTGATTCGGGCCCTGCGCCAGGGCAAACGCATTGCCGTGGGCCAGCGCCGGCCGTTGATGGGCAACCAGTTCGCCATTCAGGGCGAAGTGGTGCTGGCACCGCACAGCAGCGATTTGTGGCTGGTGACCAAGGGCACGCCCCAAGACGCACCCCGCGAACTGGCCGGTGTGCCGCATTTGTAACGCCCCGCCCCGCGGTCTCACGCGCAGGAGTCGTCCATGAGCGAGCATGTGTTGGCCGGGGTTGCCTGGCCTTACGCCAATGCCTACATCCACGCCGGCAATCTGGTCGGCGCCTATTTGCCCGCGGACATTTTCTCGCGCTACCAGCGCCTGCGAGGCCGGGCCATGCTCATGGTCTCGGGCTCCGACGCGCACGGCACGCCCATCACGGTGCGGGCCGAGCAAGAGGGCGTGTCGCCCGAAACGGTCTACCGCCGCTACCACCGTTCCTTCCTGCAACTCTTTCGCCAGTTGGGGCTGACCTACGACCTGTTCACCAGCACCCACACGGCCAACCATTTCAAGGTCTCGCAGGCCATCTTCGAGGCCCTGCGCCTCAACGATTATCTGTTCACCCGCCGCGAAAAGCAGTGGTACTCGCCCACCCAGCAGCGCTTCTTGCCCGACCGCTATGTGGAAGGCACCTGCTACATTTGCGGCTATGAGGGCGCCCGCAGCGACCAATGCGACCGCTGCGGCAACCTGCTGGACCCCACCAAACTCATCAACCCGCGCTCCAAACTCGATGGCAGCACCCCCGAACTGCGCGAAACCGAGCACTTTTACCTCGATTTGCCCAGATTGGAAGCCGATGTGCGGGCCTTTCTCGAGGCTCGGGCGCCTTACTGGCGGCCGCATGTGGTGCAGCAGTCCCTGGGCCTGATTCGCACCGAGGGCCTCAAACCCCGGCCCATCAGCCGCGACCTGGACTGGGGCATCCCCTTACCGCTCAAGGGCTGGGAGCACAAAGTGCTGTATGTGTGGTTCGAGGCCGTGATTGGCTACCTGTCCGCGGCCATCGAGTGGAGCCACCTCACGGGCCAGCCCGCGGCGTGGGAGCAATGGTGGTTCCAGCCCGAGGCCCGCGCCTACTACTTCATCGGCAAAGACAACATCCCCTTTCACGCCATCATGTGGCCCGCGCAACTCATCGGCGCCGGCACCCGCTTCGAGGAATTGTTCGCCGGCCGGGCCCCCGGACGGCGGCTGGTGCTGCCGTACGATGTCCCGGCCAACCAGTTCCTCAACCTGGAAGGATGCAAATTCTCGGGCAGTCGCAATTGGGCGCTGTGGGGCCTGGATTTGCTGGAACGGTACGACCCGGACCCGCTGCGTTACTACCTGACGGCCATTATGCCCGAGACCCGCGACACCGACTGGTATTGGGACGACTTCTTCCGGCGCAACAACGACGAGTTGGTGGCTACCTGGGGCAACCTGGCCCACCGGGTGCTGTCGTTCACCTTCAAGCACTGGGGCGCGGTGCCCGAACCCGGCCCCCTGACCACCGCGGACGAGGAACTGCTGGCCGAGGTGCGGGCGGGCTTCGAGACGGTGGGCGCGCATCTGGAGCATGTACGCCTGCGGGCCGGGCTGCAAGAGGCCATGCGCCTGGCCGCGCAGGTCAACAAGTACCTGGAACGCCGTGCGCCCTGGAAGCGCATCAAAGAGGACCGGGCCGACGCGGGGACCATCCTCTACACCGCGCTGCAGGCCATTGACTGGCTCAAGGTGCTGTTCGCGCC
>WGAK01000008.1 GCA_015494815.1 Anaerolineales bacterium
CGGGCCTGAACGCGGTAAGGCTCACGAGCCTGACCGCGGCACAGGGCTCGTAATTCATGGCCCAGGTAGCGCGGGTGGGTGATGCGCCCCTGGCGATGATACCACTGGCCGCGACGATACGCCACGGGCCCCACCCAATCCTGGACCTGCGCCAACGAGAGACGCGGGGGTGGCGAGGCCGATTTCGGGGTCATGGGTTTCGTGTCGCTATTTTAGAGGAAGGAAGAGCCAGGGTCAAGGCTCGCGGCCGAAACCCGGCATGGCGCCGCAGCCCGCCGCGAGGCGCGTGGGTGGGGCCTGCGAGGGAACTGCCGCGGCCGCGCGGGCCCGCGCCGGAGCGTGGTACAATCGCCGCGCGGTAGGATTCGTCAGCCTTCGGGAGGGGTCATGTCCCCCAAAGCGCGCACGGAATATGTGTGCCAAAACTGCGGGCGGCGCTCGCCCAAGCCGCTGGGGCGTTGCCCCGCGTGCGGCGAATGGGGCACGTTCGTCGAAGAGGTCGTCGTCCCCGCGGCACGCGGTGCGGCCCCTACGCGCCGCGTCGGGTGGGGCTCGCGCGCGCCACGGCCGTTGCGTGACATCCCCGCGGAGGGGGAAGAACGCCTGGCCGTGCCCATGAGCGAGATGGCGCGCGTGCTGGGCGGGGGCATCGTGCCCGGCTCCATCATGCTGCTGGGCGGCGACCCCGGCATCGGCAAATCCACCCTGCTGCTGCAAACCGCGCTGGCGTTGGCCCGCTCGCTGCGGGTGTTGTATGTCTCGGGCGAAGAGTCGGAGCGGCAAATCAAAATGCGGGCCCAGCGCCTGTGGCGCACGCCCCAGGGCGAGCCGCGGCCCTTCCCCGACGACCTGTATCTGGTCACCGAAACCAACCTGGACACCATCCTGGCCCATGTGGCGCAATTGCAGCCCCACATGCTCATCGTGGACTCCATCCAGACCGTCTACCTGCCCGAATTGTCGTCCTCCGCGGGCTCGGTGAGCCAGGTGCGCGAGTGCGCGGCCCGACTGCAAGCCCTGGCCAAACAGCAAGGGTTGGCCGTCTTTCTCATCGGCCATGTCACCAAAGAAGGCACCATCGCGGGGCCACGGGTGCTGGAGCACATCGTGGATACGGTGCTGTATCTGGAGGGCGACCGGCATCACGCTTACCGGCTGCTGCGCTCGGTGAAGAACCGGTTTGGGGCTACCGACGAGGTGGGGGTCTTCGAAATGCACGACCGCGGCCTGGTCGAAGTGCCCAACCCGTCGGAAGTGTTTCTGGCCGGGCGTTTGGTGAACACGCCGGGCTCGGCCATCGCGGTGACCATGGAAGGCACCCGCCCCCTGCTGGTGGAAGTGCAAGGGCTGACCAGCCCCACGGCCTTCGGCCACGCACGCCGCGCGGCCATCGGCGTGGACTACAACCGGCTGTTGCTGGTGCTGGCCGTGCTGCAGCGCCGCCTGGGCCTGCGCCTGGCCGACCAGGATGTGTTCGCCAGCGTGGTGGGCGGGCTGACCATCCGCGAGCCCGCGGCCGACCTGGCGCTGGCCGCGGCCATTGCCTCGTCGGTCCAAGACCGCCCCGTGCGGGCCGATTGGGTGCTCATCGGCGAGGTGGGGCTGGCCGGGGAACTGCGCGCGGTGGGCCAGACCGCGGCCCGGCTGCGCGAGGCCGCGCAGTTGGGCTTTCGGGCCGCGGTGGTGCCCAAACGCCTGCGCCGCCAAAAGCACGAGCGTTGGCCCCCAGGGTTGGAGGTCCACGAAGTAACCTCGGTGCGCCAGGCCCTGCACCTGGCCCTGGCAACGGCTTGACCGCGGCAGCACCCGGCCCGAAGGTGTCTATCCTCACCTGTGAGCGCGGGCCAGAAATGTTATAATTCCGCCGGATTTTCAACCTCATGAACCAAAAAGGAGCAGGTCCCATGGGCTACACCATCATCCAGGTCCCCGAAGGGGGCGCCAAAATTCGCAAGCCGGGCAAGACCCTCATCGTGCCCGACAACCCCATCATCCCCTTCGTCGAGGGGGACGGCACCGGACCGGACATCTGGCGGGCCTCGGTGCGGGTGTTCGACGCGGCGGTGGCCAAGGCCTACGGCGGCAAGCGCAAGATTTTCTGGATGGAAGTGTATGCCGGCGAAAAGGCCTACAAAAAGTTCGGCTCGTGGCTGCCCGATGAAACCATCCAGGCCTTCAAAGAGTTCCTGGTGGGCATCAAGGGCCCGTTGACCACCCCCATTGGCGGCGGCATCCGCTCGCTGAATGTGGCCATTCGCAAGGCGCTGGACCTGTATGTGTGCCAGCGCCCGGTGCGCTACTTCCCCGGCGTGCCTTCGCCGCTCAAGCACCCCGAGTGGGTGGACATGGTCATCTTTCGCGAGAACACCGAAGACATCTACGCGGGCATCGAATTCGAGATGGGCACGCCCGAGTGGAAGCGCTTTATGGAATTGTTCCGGGAGAACTTCCCCGAAGAGTATGCCAAGATGCGCTTCCCCGAGACCTCGGGCATCGGCATCAAGCCGGTTTCGGAAGAGGGCTCCAAGCGCCTGGTGCGGGCGGCCATCCAGTGGGGCCTGGACAACGGCCGCAAGAGCGTGACCCTGGTGCACAAGGGCAACATCATGAAGTACACCGAGGGCGCGTTCCGCAAGTGGGGCTATGAGGTAGCCGAAGAGGAGTTCGGCGACCAGGTCTACACCTGGGCCATGTGGGAGCGCACCAAGGCCGAAAAGGGCGTGGGCGCGGCCAACGAAGAAATGCGGCGGGCCCTGGAAGAGGAAGGGCGCTTGCTGGTCAAGGATGTCATCGCGGACATTTGCTTCCAGCAGACCCTCACCCGGCCCAAGGAGTTCGACATTCTGGCCACCATGAACCTGAACGGCGATTATCTCTCGGACGCGCTGGCCGCGCATGTGGGCGGCATCGGCATCGCGCCGGGCGGCAACATCAACTACGACACGGGCCACGCGGTGTTCGAGGCCACCCACGGCACCGCGCCCAAGTACGCGGGGCTGGACAAGGTCAACCCCTCGTCGGTCATCCTCTCGGGCGTGATGATGTTCCAGTACATGGGCTGGAAGGAAGCCGCGGACCTGATTTTGAAGGGCATCGCGGGGGCCATTGCGGCCAAGACCGTGACCTACGACTTCCACCGCCTGATGGAAGGCGCGACGCTGCTCAAGTGCTCCGAGTTCGGCGACGCCATCATCCAGCACATGGACGATTGACCCCATTCCCGTGGCCTACAGCACCTCCTCTGGGAAAACACCCGGCTGAACGCCGGGTGTTTTTTCTGGGCCCGCGGCTGGGGCGCTGAAAACCGCCGCGCCGGGCAGACCCTCTGCCCGGCGCGGTATGGCGACATGAGGAACGACGGACGCTCAGGGCTGCGGCGTCGCGGGAGCCGCACCGCCGCCCTGCTGGGCCTCGATTTGGTCGGCCTCGGCCGCGGTTTGGGGTGCGCCCGCGGCCACCCAACGGACGAAGATGTCCACCACATCGTCGGGCAGGGCCTTGGTCGGCGGCATGGGGCGGCTGAAGTCCAACTCATGCCGCTGGATGAGTTGGATGAGGATGCTGTTGTCGGGGTCGCCGGGGATGATGACCGGCGCGTGGTCGCCGCTGTGCATCACCTCGTCGTAGGAGGTCATGAGGTAGTTGTTGTTCTTCTTGCCCGGCCGGTGGCACGAGACGCAGTAGCGCTTGACCAGGGGCTCGACGTGCTCTTCATACGAGGGAACTTCGTCGGGGCCCAGAGTCGGCATCCCGCCTCCCTGGGCCTCGGCCGGCAATTCGACCCGGTCGTCCCAGGTGTAACGCATGAAGGTGACGATGGCCTTTATTTCGGCCGGCCCCAGTTCACCACCATAAGCCCGGCCGAAGGGCGGCATCCCCAAATCTTGCTGACCATAGGCGATGATGTTGTACAGGGTCTGGTCCGAGCGGGTGTACATCTCGTCCTGGGAGTTGATAGGCTTGAGGACGACGCCTTCCAGCCCTTCAACGCCCTGGATTTCACCGCCTTCACCGTCGGGGCCGTGGCATTCCGCGCAGTGGATGCTGTACAGTTCCTGCCCCAGGGCAATTTGCTCCGGCAGCGAGAGGGCCACGGGACCTTCTTCCTGGGGCGGGGTCGTGACCACCGCGCGGATGGTCAGCCCCACCATAGCCAGCACGATGGCGGTCATCACGCCCGTGCCCACCTTACGCTTGGACCAGTGGCGATGGGGGTTCTTGTCCAGAAACGGCAGCAACAGCAGCACCAGGATGGCCAGGCCGGGGATGACCGTGGCACCGACCCACTCCAGTTCGCCCGGAATGAACTTGAGGAATTCAAAGAGGAAGAGGAAGTACCATTCGGGCCGTGGGATGTAGGAGGTGTCGTTGGGGTCCACGGGCGGTTCGGGTTTGACGCCTACGAATGCGGCCAGCCCGACCAGCAGCAGGAACAGAGCGAACGAAACGACCAGGTCTTTGTAGACCACATCGGGGTAGAACTTGACGCCTTTGTGCTTGAGGCGCAAGTAGCGTTCCCAGTATTTTTTCTTGAGTTCCTCGTTCACGGCCGTCTCTCCTTGCGCGGCTATTCGTCTTTGCTGGGCGGGTTGGAGATGCCGATGCGAATGACCAGGTACAGGTGCACGGCAATCAGCAGGGCCATCAGCGCGGGAATCATCCAAATGTGCAGCGAGAAGAAGCGGCTGAGGGTCAGGGCGCTAATCTCTTCGCCGCCGCGCAAAATGCGGGTAATCCACGGCCCGATGATGGGCGGCGTGCCGGCGATTTGGGTTCCCACCGTGGTGGCCCAGTAGGCCCGCTGGTTCCACGGCAGCAGATAGCCGGTGAAGCCCATGCCCAAAGTGAGCACAAAGAGCAACACGCCGATAACCCAGGTGAGTTCGCGCGGGTATTTGTAGGCCCCCATGTAGAACACCCGCAGCATGTGCAGAAACACAAAGAGCACCATGAAACTGGCGCCCCAGTGGTGAATCCCCCGCACCAGCCAGCCGAAGGACACATCTTGCATGATGTAGTTCACGCTGTCGTAAGCGTGGTCGGGCGTCGGGACATAGTACACGGTCAGGAAGATGCCGGTGATGACCTGCATGGTGAAGAGGAACAGGGTCGCGCTGCCCAAGGTGTACCACCAGTTGACCTTGGGCACTTTGCGGTCCAGCACCACCTTGTAGATGGTGCTCAGGCCCAGGCGTTCGTCCAACCACGCGTAAAGCGCCTGCATGCGGGAGGGTTTGTCGGTCATGGCGTCTACCCCTCAACCAGGTGGATGTACAAAGTGCCGTCTTCGATTTTGTATTCGTACTGGTCCAACGGCCGGGGCGCGGGGCCCGAGAGCACCTCGCCGCTTTCGGCAAAGTGCGCATCGTGGCACGGGCAGATGAACTGTTCCTGGTCGTCGTGCCAGCGCACCCGACAGGCCAGATGCGTGCACACATTGGAGAACACGGTGATGTCGGTGTCGGAGTGACGGATGATGTACACCCCGTAACTCTGCGAGGTCTTCTCCCAGCCGTGTTTTTTGGTCAGCGTGAAAGTGAACAGGGTGGGTTGGCCGATGGGGTAGTTCTCCAGCGGCCCCGCGGGTATCCATTTGTCGCCGCCTTGCACCTCGAGGGCGGGCGAAACGAAGTAGGACACGAGGGGCAGGCCCAGACCGAGCCCCATCACACTGCCGACAAAGGAACCGACGACTTTGAGGAAATCGCGGCGGCTCAGGTCGTGGGGATTGTGACTGCTCATGGCGACCTCTCCGGAAGCCCGACCCAGGGGGTCGGGGGTGGTACGGCCTGGCGCGATGCCGTGGGCTGTGAGGATGGCGGTCATTATACCCGCTTTCGCGGGGCGGTCAAGCCGCGACTTGGCGATAATGTCATCTGCCGCCGTCGCGCCCTGTCACGCTTGCCGCCACCCGCGCGTGCGTTGCCAACCATCACGGCTCGTATTATAATCAGCCCGCGGGCGTCGGCTCACACATTTTTAAACAATTGGATGATTGTCACCTTGGAGATTGGCGCCCTTTCGCGGATGATAGTAGCATCCCAAGTTGGTACGCGCGGCCACATGCCGCCATCGCTGCCGAGGGTCGCAGGCCCGGTGCCGTGGCGGTCATCATCCTTCCAAAAAGGAGGTTCCCATGACCTTACCGCGCAGGGTCCCCTTGAGCGCCGCGTTGCGCTATCAAGGGGGTGGCCCGATGTGGGCCTGGATTTTGCATCGTGTCTCGGGCCTGGGCATGATTCTGTTCATCGCGTCGCATGTGTTGGCCGGTTTCGGCATTCAACAATTGGGCGGCGACTGGGCCATCTGGTACAACACCATCTACGAATCCCTCTACTTCCAACTGTTCATCTACTTCTGCGTCATCTTCCACGCGGTCAACGGCCTGCGCATCATCATCCTGGATGCCTGGCCGGCCCTGATTAAATTCCAACGCGAGTTCATCTGGCTGGAATGGGCCATCGTGCTGCCCATCTATGGGCTCACGGCCTGGATTATGATTCAACGCAGCCTCGGCGGGTAGCCCCCCAAGGAGCGAATTCCCATGAAACCGCGCAAAGTCCCCACCCCTGGCTGGAACTTCGAATACCTCATGTGGTTGTTCACGCGCATCTCCGGTGCGGCCATGGTCCTGCTGGCCCTCATCGGCTTCGTCGGTGCGCTGGTGATGGGCGCCCGCTATCACATGGACCTGGGCACCTTGCTGCGCTGGACCTTCTTCCCCAACCCCAACCATGTGCTCAACAGCGATATCCCCGATATTGCCCCATGGGCCAATGCCTACTGGCAAATCATGCAACTGGCGCTGGTGTTCTTCGGCGCCACCCACGGCTTCAACGGGTTGCGCCTGGTGCTGGAGGAATACATCCACTCGTGGGGTTGGCATATGTTCCTCCGGCTGGTGCTCATGGTTTTGTGGCTGATTACCCTGGGCGCGGGATTCTTCCTCGTCCTGACTTCCTAACCCACGCACGCGCAAGGAGAGGCTTATGAAGACCCACCAATACGATGTCGTCGTTGTGGGCGCGGGCGGCGCGGGCTTGATGGCCGCGCTGTATGCTTCGCAGCGGGCCAAAACCGCGGTGATTAGCAAACTGTACCCCACCCGTTCCCACACCGGCGCAGCCCAGGGCGGTATCGGCGCAGCCTTGGGCAACATGGAAGAAGACCATCCCGAGTGGCACACCTACGACACGGTCAAAGGCTCCGACTACCTGGGCGACCAGGACGCCATCGAGTTCATGTGCCACCAGGCGCCGGAAATCGTGTACGAATTGGAACACATGGGCCTGCCCTTCAGCCGCACCCCCGAAGGGCTCATTGCGCAACGGCCTTTCGGCGGTCACACCAACAACGAGACCGGCAAGCCCGTGCGACGGGCCTGCTACGCGGCCGACCGCACCGGTCATATGATTCTGCAAACCCTCTACCAGCAGGGTATCAAGCACGGCCTCACCTTCTTCGACGAGTTCCAGGTGCTGGACCTCATCATGGTCAACGGCAAAGCCGCCGGCGTGGTGGCCCTGGAAATCGCCACGGGCGAAATCCACATCTTCCACGCCAAGGCCGTCATCTTCGCCACCGGCGGCTGGGGGCGCCTGTGGGAAATCACCTCCAACGCCTTCACCCTGACGGGCGACGGCGCGGCCATCGTGCTGCGCCGCGGCCTGCCCTTGCAGGACATGGAGTTCTACCAGTTCCACCCCACGGGCATCTACAAACTGGGCATCCTCATCACCGAAGGCGTGCGGGGCGAGGGCGGCGTGCTCATCAACGACAAGGGCGAACGCTTCATGGACCGCTACGCGCCCACGGTCAAAGACCTGGCCTCGCGCGATGTGGTCAGCCGGGCCATCTACATCGAAATTCGCGAAGGCCGCGGCATCAACGGCCAGCGCTATGTGTATCTGGATGTGCGGCCCGAGACGGTGAACAAATACGCGGCCTTGGACGGACGCACCCGGCCCGACGGTTCGCCTTATGTGGTGACCGCGGAGGAATTGCTGGCCAAACTGCCCGACATCATTGACTTCTGTCGCACCTACTTGGGCATTGACCCCGTCACCGAGCCCATCCCCGTGCAGCCCACGGCCCACTACGCGATGGGCGGCATTCCCACCAACATCAAGGGCGAAGTGCTGGCCGACGAAAACGGCACGGTGGTGCCCGGCCTCTACGCCGCGGGCGAAACCGCATGCGTGTCGGTGCACGGCGCCAACCGCCTGGGCACCAACTCGCTGCTCGACATCGTGGTCTTCGGCAAGCAGGCCGGCATCCACGCGGCCGAGTATGCCGCGGGTGCGGACTTCGAGCCCCTGCCCGGCGACGCGGCCGACTTTGCCCGCGCCCAACTGGACGCGCTGCTGCAAAGCAAAGGCCAGGAGCGCATCGCCGACATCGCCGCGGCCATGAAACGGGTGATGATGGACCATGTGGGCGTCTTCCGCACCGAAGAAGGCATGCGCGAAGCCCTGCAAACCATTCGCGAACTCAAAGAGCGCTTCAAGCACATCCGCCTGGATGACCGGGGCAAGACCTTCAACACCGAACTGCTGAGCGCGTGGGAACTGGGCAACTTGCTGGACCTGGCCGAAGTGACCACCGTGTCGGCGCTGGCCCGCCAAGAGAGCCGGGGCGCGCACTCGCGGGAAGACTTCCCCAAACGGGACGACCAAAACTGGCTGAAGCACACCCTGGCCTGGAAGCCCGCCGACGGCGAAGTCACTTTGCGCTACAAGCCCGTGGTCATCACCAAGTATCAGCCCAAGGAACGCGTGTACTAAGGGAGGGCTGCCATGCAAGTCACACTCAAAATCTTTCGCTACAATCCCGAGACCGACAAGAAGCCCCACTACGAGACCTATCGGGTGGAGGCCGAGCCCACCGACCGGGTTTTGGACTTGCTGGAGAAGGTCAAGGGTCAGCAGGATGGCACCCTCACCTTTCGGCGTTCCTGCGCCCACGGGGTGTGCGGCTCCGACGCCATGCGCATCAACGGCATGAATCGCCTGGCCTGCAAAGTGCTGATTCAAGACCTGGGCACGGACCACATCACCGTGGAGCCGCTGCTGGGGCTGCCCACCGTCAAAGACCTGGTGGTGGACATGGAGCCCTTCTTCGAGCACTACCGCTCGGTCAAGCCCTTCTTCATCAACAACGACCCGCCGCCCCAGAAAGAGCGGCTGCAGTCGCCCGAAGAGCGGGAGCGCTTCGACGACACCACCAAGTGCATTCTGTGCGCGGCATGCACCACTTCGTGCCCTTCGTTCTGGCTGGACGACCAGTATGTGGGGCCCGCGGCCATCGTCAACGCCCACCGGTTCATCTTCGACAGCCGCGACCAGGGCGCGGAAGAACGGC
This sequence comes from Anaerolineales bacterium, assembly GCA_015494815.1. Taxonomy (GTDB): domain Bacteria; phylum Chloroflexota; class Anaerolineae; order Anaerolineales; family DRMV01; genus JAADEN01. Next base: position 9,361 of record WGAK01000008.1, read on the forward strand.
TCAAGATTTTGGCCGACCAGTTCGGTGTGTTCCGCTGTCACACCATCTTCAACTGCACCCTGGCCTGCCCGCGCGAGATTCAAATCACCAAAGCCATCGGCGAGGTACGCAAGGCCATTGCCACCGGGCGGCTGGACTAAACGCCCGCGATGGGCAAGACGCGACCTGGGGCCCCACGCGGGCCCCAGGTTTGTTTCAGAACTTACACCGTCGAGAAGCCCAACATGTTTTGTGTCATGGCGAGCCGCCGAAGGCGGCGAAGCCATCCCCCGGATGGTGGGGGAGACTGCTTCGGCGGCTTCGCCCGCCTCGCAACGACACAGAAACCGCGAACTGCGCAATTTCTGTGTATTTCAAGGAACGCGCCACCCGCGCAACAGTTTGGGGCCCAGCACGGCCAACCCCACCGCCACCGCGCCCAGCGCGGTGACCAGCACTGCAGCCGCGGCCGTGTCTTTGGCCGCCGCGATGAGGGGGTCCGTCTGGGTGGTACAGCGGTCGGCCAGCGCCTCCAGCGCGGTATTGAACGCCTCGGCGGCCCAGACCATGCTCACGGCCAGGGCCAGCAGCGCGGCCTCGGTGGCATTCACCCGCCCGGCCACACCCGCCACCACCACCGCGACCGTGGCCGCCGCGTGCCAGCGGGCATTGGGCTGCGTGCGCATCAGATAGCGCAGCCCGCGCGCCGCAAAGCCCAGGGCCCGGCCCAAACGCCGCAGTTCCTTCCCCCAGGTCATGCTACACCTCGCGCTGCACCGTGAGGGCCACCCAGTCGCCCTCGTGGGAACGCCGCACCACTTGCAGCCCCGCGGCCCGCGCGGCCGCGGCCACTTCGTCGGCTTGCGGCGCCAGAATGCCCGACAGCACGCCATGCCCACCAGGGGCCACGACCTGCGCCAGGCCCGCGCCCAACAAATCCACCAGGATGGGGGCCAGGATGTTGGCCAACACCAATTCGCCCTGGCCGAAGGGCACCGTGTCCCCCCGCAACAGCACCTCGATGGAACCCACGCGCGCGGTGAAACGCCGGGCCAGGCCGTTACGGGCCGCGTTCTGGCGGGCCACTTCCACGGCCACGGGGTCGGTATCCACCCCCACGGCCCGCGCCGCGCCCAAGCGCAGGGCAGCCAGGCTCAGAATGCCCGAACCGCAGCCCACATCCACCACACGCGGCGCGCCCGGCGCGAGGCGCTCCACCTCGGCCAGCACCAGGCGGGTGGTGGGGTGCATGCCCGTGCCAAAGGCCATGCCCGGCTCCAAGAAGATGGCCTCGCGGTCGGGCCAGGGGTTCGTCATCCAGGCGGGCACGATGGCCAGGCGCTGCCCCACGGGGATGGGGCGATAGGCGCGCTTCCAGGCTTCGGCCCAGTCTTCGTCGCGCAGCAGCCGAAAGCGAGGCGTGGGCAGCGGGCGAATCTGGCTCAGGTGCCACAGGGCCTCGGCCACCCGGCGTTGCACGGCCTCGATGTGCTCAGGCCTCACGGGGATGTAGGCCCGCAGGGTGACCGCGCCCAGGTCGGTGATGTGATTGCGCGCGTCCACCTGGGGCGTGGCGTACTCCCACGCCAGGGGCTGGGGCGTGAAACGGGCCAACACTTCCGCGACCGCGTCCACCACTTCCGGGTCGTCCAGGGTCAGGCTGACCTCGAGCCAGGCCGCGTCCGGGGGTTTTGAGGACATACGCTGCTCCAGGGCTATGTGTGTCGGTGCAGCCAGCGCTGCAGGCGCTTCCAGGGGGACGAGGAGGCGGCCGCGCGGCGTTGGTGCAGGCGCCGGTAATGCTCCAGCAGCAGGCCGGCCGTGCGGCGCACATCATATTGTTGGGCATCCTGCCGCGCGGTGCGGCCCAGTTGGGCGCGCGTCTCGGGTTCGCTCACCAAACGCCCCACCGCGCTGGCATAGGCGGCTTCGTCGTCAGGCGCCACCAGCAGGCCGTTGCGCTCGTGCTGCACCACCTCACCCACCCCCGCGGCCCGCACGCCCACCACGGGCAGGCCGGCGGCCATGGCCTCGATGACCGACAAAGGATGCACTTCGGTCACCGACGCGGTGACGAAGATATCGGCCAGCCGCAAATAGCGGGGGATGTCGTCGTAGGGCACCAGCCCGGTGAAATGCACCGCCGCGCCCAACCCCATCAGGTGGGCCCGCTCTTCCAGGTTGGCGCGTTCGGGGCCATCGCCCACGATGAGCAGACGCGTGTGCGGATAAACCTGCTGGACCCCACGAAAAGCCCGCAGCAAAAACGGCAGGTTCTTCTCAGGCGCGATGCGGCCCACATAGATAAGGACCACATGGCCGGCGTCCCAGCCCAGGGATGCGCGCGGCCACGGGTCGGGCAAATGCTCGAAGCGCCGCAAATCCACGCCGTTGGGCACCACCTCGATGGGCGCGTCCACCCCCAGGCGCTGCAGCAAGGCCTTGACCCCACGCGCGGGGGCGATGACGAGGTCAATCTCGCGGCAAAAGCGCGGCAGGTAAGCCTTGAGCGCGGCGTCGCCCAGTGCGTCGGGCAGCAAGGGCAAATAGGCGCGCATATACAGGTCGTAGCGGGTGTGATTGGTGAACGCGATGGGAATGCCCCACGGCCGGGCATAGCGCAGTGCCAACTGCCCGCTCAGCAGCGGATGGTGCACATGCACCACGTCCATGGTTTGCAGCAACTGGCGAGCCCGGCGGGTATAACGCAAGTTCAGGTACAGGCCCGTGCTGGCCACGCGCAAGGGCAGCCCGGGGGAGCGCACGATGCGCGCATCGTCGTCGGGCTGGGGCTCGCCAAAGGTGAACACGAAGACTTCCTGGCCGTAGTGGGTTTCCAAAGCCCAGCGGGTGAGGTCAATGTGGTTGGTCACGCCGCTGATGTGCGGTTTGTACAAATCGGCCATCATGCCGATGCGCATGGCAACTCCTCGGAGCCGGGGGAATCGGCAGCGAAGGGCCTCTCGCAAAACGCGGCCCGGCTCCGGCTACGATGATACCCCAAGCGAGCCCAAACGCAAAGGCCCCGTGGAGGGGACACGGGGCCATCTCTGGGGGCGAGGAGGGGAGGAAAAGGCTCCCCGGGCAGGACTCGAACCTGCAACCTAGCGGTTAACAGCCGCCCGCTCTGCCGATTGAGCTACCGGGGAACGCCAGCGCAATTATACAGGTCGCCGCGCGGCCTGTCAAGGCACCCGGGCTTTGCCAAATCGCGCCATGCAGCCCCGCCGCGGGGCTATACGCCCGCGCGGCGCAAGCGGTGCAGCGCCCAAAGGTGCAAGAGCGCGCCGAGCACCGCGAGCACCGTTAGGGCCGCGAGATGCTGGGGCACGCGCTCCGAGGCTTGCAGCAAAGGGCGCAGGTGCGGGAACGCGGTCAGGCGGCGGTGGATGAACCACACCGGGAAGGGGAAGAACGGCCCGATACCGGTCTCCAAAGCCGAGGAGGCGGGGAAAACCAACATCAGGCCGGCCAGGGCCCAAAACAAGGTCCAGATTTCCCCGGTTAGAGGACGCCGAAAGACCACGGCCACCAGGCTGGCCGTCACTGCGAAGAACACGGCGACCACCAGCCCCGTCCACGGCAGGTAAGCCCAATAAGGCTGCGGTTCCGGCGGAAGCGCCCACCGCAAGCCGGTCAGCACGGCGTCCAGCAAGGCCAACTCGGCCAACACCAGCCCCAGGCGTTCCAGCCACAAGCGCCACAGCGAGCGCCGCATCAACAACAGGGCCAGGGCC
>WGAK01000009.1 GCA_015494815.1 Anaerolineales bacterium
GAGACCGCGGTCATGTTGGCCAAGGCCTACACCGGCTCCCACGAGGTGGTGGCCCTGCGCAACAGTTACAGCGGCCGCTCCGCGCTGGCCATGAACCTGACGGGTATCGCCGCGTGGCGGCCGGTGGGCAGCGAAATCCCGGGCATCAAGCACGCCATGGCGCCCTATTGCTACCGCTGCCCGCTCAAGGCCACTTATCCCCAGTGCGGCGTGGCCTGTGCCGAAGATGTGGAGGATGTCATCCGCACCAGCACTTCGGGCCGCATTGCCGCGTTCATCGCCGAGCCCATTCAGGGCGTGGGGGGCTTCGTCACGCCGCCGCCCGAATACTTCCCCGCGGTGGCCGAAATCGTGCGCAAGTACGATGGCCTGCTCATCATTGACGAAGTGCAGACCGGCTTCGGCCGCACGGGCACCTATTGGTTTGGCATCCAGCATTGGGGTGTGGAGCCCGACATCATCACCACGGCCAAGGGCATTGCCAACGGCTTCCCCTTGGGCGCGACCATCACCCGCCCCGACATCGCGGAGGAACTGCCCCGCAAGGGCCTGAGCATCAGCACCTTTGGCGGCAATCCCGTGTCCAGTGCCGCGGCGCTGGCCACCATCGAGGTCATGGAAGAGGAAGCCCCGCCCGCGCGCGTGGCCGAACTGGGGGCCTTGCTGCGCGAGGGACTGGACGCGATGGCCGAGAAATATCCCCTCATCGGTGAAGTACGGGGCATGGGCCTGATGCAGGGCGTGGAGATGGTGGCCGACCGGGCCACCAGGGAGCCGTCGCCCCAGGCCGCGGCCATGATGCTGGACGCGACCAAAGCGCGCGGCCTGCTCATCGGCAAAGGCGGCGCGTTCGGCAATGTGCTGCGCATTGCCCCGCCGCTCACGGTCAGCGAAGACCAGATTCGCGAGGCCCTGGAGATTCTGGACCACGCCTTTGCCGCGGTGCAGGACGTGTTAGGCTGATTCCCCCTCACCCGAGGACGAGCCCACCGACGACCATCCGCTTGTGCCGGGCGGCCGTTTCCGGTCGCCCTATCTTCGCAGGAGGCGAACCATCATGCGCGTGTTGGTACTGGGAGGTGCGGGCGCGGTGTGCAGCGAGACCACCCGCGACCTGTCGCGCTACAGCGACTTCGACGAAATCGTCATCGCGGAATACAACACGGCCGCGGCCGAGCGCCTGGCCGCGGAACTGAACGACGACCGCGTGCGCGTGGTCTTCTTCGACGCCAACGACTACGACGCCATGGTGCGGCTCTTCCGGGGCTTCGATGTGGTCGTCAACGGCCTGCCCTGGAAGTACGACCTGGTGGTGACCAAAGCCGCGGTCGAAGCAGGCGTCAACGGCCTGGATGTCTCCACCGAGGAGGACCAGTGGGACTACGACGCCGCGGCCAGGGCCAAGGACATCGTGTTCATCCCCGGCGTGGGGGCCACCCCCGGCATCACCAACTTGATGGCCGCGCGCGGCGCGTCCCTCATGGACCGGGTGGACACCATCGACATTTACTTCGCCGCCTTTCGGGCCCCGGCCCCGGCCCCCGGCCTGCTGGTTACCTTTTTGTGGGAATTCGACCCGCAGACCAAAGAGCGTACCTACTACAAAGACGGCGTCCACCACCCCGTGGGGCCTTTCGAGGGCGCCCGGCGGGCGCGCTTCCACGACCTGATTGGCGAGCAAGAGGTGGTCATCATCCCTCACCCCGAGACCCGCACCCTGCCTCGGGTGTTCGGCGCGCGCGAGGTCGCGGTGCGGGGCTGTTTTCCGCCCCATGCCATGCGCCTGGCCAAGGCTCTGCTGGAAAACGGCTTCTACGACGAGCGCCCCGTGCAGGTGGGCGACCGCGAGGCCCGGCCGCTGGACTTCGTCTATGACCTGATGCTGGCCATGCCCGGCACCAAAGAGACGCCGGTGTGGGCCTATGGCCTGGTGGTGGATGTCTTCGGCACCAAGGACGGGCACCCCGTGCATGTGCGCTTGTGGAACGAGCACCCACCCCAGGAGGAATGGGGTGGGCCGGCTGCCTACTACAAGAACATCGGCATCCCCTTGAGCATCGGCGCCCAGATGATTGCCCACGGCCAGGTCAAGGCCAAGGGCGTGGTGCCGCCCGAGGCTGCGTTGGCCCCCGAACCGTTCTTCGCCGAACTGGCCAGGCGCGGCATCCGCATCCACGAAAAAGTGACCTGGGAGCGGCCGGTCATGGGGTGAAGGCTGCGGCCTCCGCTACTCCCGTGACCACGGCCCGGCCCACCCGGCGCGCGCCGTTGTGCGTGCGCGCGCGGCAGTGGTTCTACGCCGGCCGCGGTTTGGGCGGTGGCCCGCCCGGAGGGCGCGCGCGGCGGTCAGCCCCGCGAGCCCGGCCCAGCGTTGGGCTCGCGACCGATGAAGGATTCGCGCGTTCCCTTTCGGAGGTGACATATGTCCATGCAAGGCCCTGAAACCCGCCGCGCGTTCCGGCGCGCCAAAGCCGTGATACCGCACGGCGTCAATTCCAACTTTCGCTATTGGGGCGACGACGACACCCTGGTCATTGCCCGCGGCCAGGGCGCGTACATCTGGGACCTGGATGGTCGGCGCTACATTGACTATCGTCTGGGCTTCGGCCCGGTCATCTTAGGGCACGCGCATCCGCAGGTGGATGCCCGCGTGCACGAAGCCATGCGCGGAGGCGTGACCTTTGCCTGGACCACGCCCTGGGAAATCGAAGCCGCGGAGCGCATCGTGCGCTTCACCGGCGTGGACAAAGTGCGCCTGACCAACACCGGCACCGAGGCCACCTTCCACGCGTTGCGCATCGCGCGCGCCTACACCAACCGCGAGAAGTTCATCAAGTTCGAGGGCCAGTACCACGGCCAGGTGGACTACTTCATGTTCAGCAACGCGTCGTCCAACCGCCGGATGATTGGCTCGCGGCGCAGCCCCATCCCGGCTGCGGCGACCTCGGGCATCCCCAAGGCCGTGCAGCAATACATCATCACCCTGCCCTTCAACGACTTCGAGGCCGTGGAGCGCACGGTCAAGGCCAGGTGGGGCGACATCGCGGCCATCATCGTAGAGCCCGTGCTGGGCAACCTGGCCGGTATCATGCCCAAGCCCGGCTTCCTCGAGCACCTGCGCCGTCTGGCCGACGAATACGGCATCGTGCTCATCTTTGACGAGGTCAAGACCGGCTTCCGCATTGCCAAAGGCGGCGCGCAAGAATACTTCGGCGTGCGGGCCGACCTGGTGACCTATGCCAAATCCTTGGGCAACGGCTACCCCGTCGCGGCCATCGCGGGCCGCGAAGAGGTCATGATGACCATCCAGCCCGGCGCGATGGCCCACGGCGGCACCTATTCGGGCAACGCGGTCGCCGCGGCCGCCGCCGCAGCCACGCTGCAGGTGCTGGAAGAGGACGACGCGCTGGCCACCATCGAGCGCCACGGCCGCGCACTCATGGACGGCATCCGCACCATCCTGGCCGAGGAGGGCATCCCGGCCTGGGTGGGCGGGCCGCCCAGCATGTTCGGCGTGGTGCTGGGGGTGGACGAAGAGCCCCGGGACCTGCGCGACTACCTCAAGGCCGACGCGGACCTGTACGAGGAAATCGGCATGGAACTCATCCGGCGGGGCGTCATGCCCGACGCGGACGGCCGAGAGCCGTGGTTCCTGTGCGCAGCCCTCAGCGACGAGGATGTGGCCTACACCCTGGAGGCCTTCCGCGAGGCCGTGCGCGCGGCCAAAGGCTAACCCGGGCCGCGCCGCGTGCCGCCCGACCGCCCCACCGCCCTCGCGGTGGGGCGGTTTGGTTTGGGGGACGGGAACTCCGGGCGGGCCCGCGGCGTTGTTAAAGGCGTCCGTAATCCGAACGACAGGAGGCTTTCCATGACCACGCATCGTTTTGCCAAAATGGCCCTGCTGGCCGCGCTCGCGTTGCTGGCGCTGAGCGTGCTGAGCGGTTGCGCGGGCCGGGCCCTGGCCGCGTCGCCCAAGGTTTCGGCCCCCGCGCTGGCCCCGGCGCCCGCGTTCGAGGCGGCGGCTGCCGAGACCGAGACCCCGCGGCTGGCCACCGTCACCGGCACGGGCCGGGTCTCGCTGACGCCCGACATGGCCGTGGTGCGGGTCGGCGTGCGCACCGAGCACGCGGACGTGGGGCAGGCCGTGAGCGACAATGTGCGTTTGGCCCAGGCCGTGTACGACGCGGTGCAGGCCCAGGGCGTGGACGCGAAGGACTTGCAAACGAGCAACTTCAATGTGTACCAAACCACCGTGGGCCCGCGCGACCAGCAGCGGCGGGTCTATGTGGTCGAGAACACCGTCATCATCCGGGTGCGGAACCTGGACACCTTGGGCACGGTGATTGCCGCGGCCCTGAATGCCGGCGCCAACCAGGTGAACGGGCTCTCGTTTGCCGCTTCCAATTACGACGACGCCCTGAACCAGGCCCGGCGTCAGGCCCTGGAAGATGCTCGGGCCCAGGCCGAACTCATGGCCGAAGCCCTGGGCATGCAGTTGGGTCCGCCGCGGCGGGTCTCCTTCAGCGGCGGGCAACCGGTGCTGATGGAGGACATGGCCTACAAAGCCGCGATGGCCCCCGAGGCTGTGGGCGAAGTGCCCGTGGCCAGCGGCGAATTGACCGTCACCGCCCAGGCGTATGTGGAATTCGACCTGCTGGTGCCGTAGCGACGACCTGGGGCGGCCCAAGCGGGTCGCCCCGACCGCGATGCAGCGTCATGGCGCGGCTCAGGGCGCGCGTTCGTAGAAGTGGCGATACAGTTCGTAGATTTCGTAGATGCGCTGGATGTACAACCGCGTTTCCTGGTAGCGCACGATTTCCACGAACACATCGGGGTCGCCGCCGGCCAGGTCGTACCACACCTGCGCGTTGCCTGGCCCCGCGTTGTAGGCGGCCAATGCGGCGTACCAATCGCCATCGAAGCGTTCGCGCTGCTGCGCCAGATACGCCGCGCCAAAACGCACGCTGACCACGGGCCGGTACAAATCGTCGGGCGTGAAGTCGGGCGGCCAACCGGCCTGTGCGGCCAGCGCCTGCCCCGTGCTGGGGATGATTTGCATGAGCCCGCGCGCCCCCGCGCCCGAGGCAATGAAGCCCTCGAACAGGCTTTCCTGGCGAATGACCGCGTACAACTGCAGCGGGTGCAGGCCATAACGCTGCGCGGTGGGCACCACCAGGTCCGCGAAGTATGGCCCGAAGCGCACGTGGTTGAAATACACCGGCGCGGTGAGGGTGGTGAAGTCATCCATGCCGGCTAGGTCCAGCACCCGCCGGGCCGCGAAAATGGCGCTGCGATAAAGGCCCATCTGGCGCAAAGGCTCGATGAGGCGAAAAGTGTTGAGCGCGTCGTCGCGGTAGTCCTGCCGCAGGGCTTCCAACTCCGCGCGCGCGGTGGCGTAGAACCCCCACTGCCACAAGCGGGCGCCTCGCTGCCAGCGCGGGTCCTGGGCCAGGGGCCCCAGGCCGAGCAAATCGTCGGTGGGCGCGGCCATGAAGGTCTGGCGCACCCACGCCGCGGCCGCCTGATGCTCGGCCTCCCAGGCGATGGTGGTGTCGTAGGTGGCGGGCGGCGCGAAGGGGGGACGGTCTTGCAGCAGGCCGTGAGCCCGCTGGCTGTAGTAGCCTGTGGGGTCGGCCAGCGCGGCCTGCTTCCAGGCCTGCCGCGCGGCGTCGGCATCGCCCTGGGCCGCGGCGACCTTGCCCAGCCACAAATACAGGCCGGCCCGCTGGTCGGGCTGCGCGGTGACCTCCAGGCCTTCGTACAGCAAGCCCTGGGCCGCGGCGTAGTTCCCCAGGCGATACAGGGTCACCGCGGCCAGCCGCGCCGCGGTCGCGGCGCGCTCCGAGGCGGGGTAGTCGCGCACGATTCGACTCCACAACTGCGCGGCCTGTTCCAGGTCACCCCGGCGCTCGGCCACCTGCGCGGCGAAGAAGAGGAAATCGGGCGCGCGCGGGTGCGCGGGCGCGGCCTCGACGAAGCCGGTGAAGGTGGCGATGGCCCCCGCGTAGTCGTCCAGGTAGGCCCACTGGGTGTAGCCTTTTTGCTCCCAGGCCGTGTCCCACAGCGGGTCGGCGGGGTGTTGGGCGATGAGGCGGTCCCACTCGACGATGGCCGCGGCCGGTTCCCCCGCGGCCCGCAAGGCCAGGGCCTTGTAGTGGTGCGCGGTGCCGTCGTGGTCGGGCTGAGTAGCGATGACCCGGTCCAGCGCGGCAATGGCGGGCCCGTATTGCCCCGCGAAGAAGTCCACCAGCCCCCGATGCAGGTCGTCCACGGGCTGCTGCGCTTCTACCAGGGCCACCAGCGCGGGGTAGGCGTAGGGGCTCAAGGGGTAGTCGGTGACCAGTTGGCGATACAGCGCGTAGCCCTGGGCCATGTTGTCCTGGGCGAAGTGCACCTGGGCCCAATGGTACAGGGCCTGGGCGGCCTGGGCGTCGTCCGCGGCCAGGTTGAGGGCGGTTTGGAACGCGGCGTGGGCCTGGTCGTAGCGTCCGTCCTCGTACAGCGCGCGGGCCAGGCCCAGATAGAGGCCGAACACGCGGCCCGCGAAGGGGTTGGCGTCCAACGCGGCCTGGTAGGCCTGGGCGCTGCGGGCATACAGCCCCGCGTTGAACCAGGCATCGCCGGCCCATTCGTGGAGGTAGGGCACCAGGGGGCCCTCCAGGGCCGCGGCGTTCTCGAAAGCCGCGGCCGCGTCGGCATAGCGCCCCAGATGGGCGTAGACCCAACCCAGGTGGGTGTAGGCTTCGGCCAGGGCCGGCGCGTCGGGGTATTGCTCCACCACGGTGCGCAGGGTGTCCAGGGCTTCGGGGTGGCGTCCGGCCGCGTCGTAGGCCCGCCCCAGGCCGGTGAGGGCCTGGGCGCGCGCCGCGTCGTTGGGGGCCTGCGCCGCCGCGGTGCGGAACGCGTCTTGGGCCGTGTCCCAATCGCCGTAGAACAGGGCCTGCTGTCCGCGCTGCAGCCATTCGTTGGGCGCCGGGGTGGGGGAGGGCGTAGGGC
>WGAK01000010.1 GCA_015494815.1 Anaerolineales bacterium
CATGCCGAGCCTGTATGCGACCGCGTTCGAGTTGGTGATGTATGGCCTGCTGGTGCTCACCGCGCGTCACGCCTGGCGTACCGGGGGTGGGTGGGGCCTGGTGCGTCTGTTGAGCGGCGTGGTGTATGGCGTGGTGCTCGAGGCCGCGACCATCCAACAGGTGGCGGCCTATGAGTACGGACGCTTTTGGGTCATGGTCACGCCTGAGGTGCCGTTGGCCATCGGCGTGGGGTGGGGCGTCATCGTGTACGGCGCGCGGCTGTATACCCAGGCCCTCGCGCTGCCGGGCTGGCTGCGGGCCGTGCTTAACGGCTTGCTGGCCTTGAACATTGACCTGGCGATGGACGTGGTCGCCATTCGGCTGGGCTTTTGGGATTGGGGGCAGGGGTTGAATTTCCAATACTTCGGCGTGCCGTGGGGCAATTTTTGGGCCTGGTTCTGGGTCGTGTGGGGGTTCACCCTGGTGTGGGAAACGGGCACCTGGCGGGGCCTGGGGCGTTGGCTTCAGCCGTGGGTTGCCCTCGGCTTTGGCCTGCTGGTGGTGCTGGGCACCAACGCGCTGTTCGTGTTCTACCTGCGCCCCCGGGGATGGGATACCGCCGCGGTGGCCGTGGAACTGCTCGTTGCGTTGGCCCTGGCGCTGCGCAGCGGCTTTTGGCGGCGCTGGCGCGGCTGCCCCCATCCTCTGGCGGCCGTCGTCGCGGGCGCCTTCCACGGCTACTTCCTCCTCGCAGGGCTGCTTTCGGGCGCCCTGCTGAAGCCGCCCGTGTTGCTGTTGCCCGCGCTGCTCATGCTGGCCCTGGCCGAGGCGCTCTACCGGCGCTTGCCGCGGGCCGCGTGCCCGGCCGACGCCTGAGTCACATCCGAAACACCCCGAAGTGGCCCGGCTCATAAGGCGCGTGCAGCACCACATCCAGGGCCAGGCCCAGCACCGCGCGGGTCTCCGCGGGGTCCAAAATGCCGTCGTCCCACAGTCGCGCGGTGGCGTAGTAGGGATTGCCCTCGCGCTCGTATTTTTCCAAAATGGGCGCTTTGAACGCGGCGGCCTCGTCGCCCTCCAGAGGCGGCAGGCCCTCCCGCTCGCGCTGGTTGTTCTTGACCGTGAGCAGCACATTGGCGGCCTGTTCGCCTCCCATCACGCTGATGCGGCTGTTGGGCCAGGTCCACAAGAAGCGGGGCCGGTAGCCGCGGCCGGCCATCGCGTAGTTGCCCGCGCCGAACGAGCCGCCGATGATGACCGTGATTTTGGGCACCGTGGCGTTGGCCACCGCGTGCACCATCTTGGCGCCGTCCTTGGCAATGCCCCCGGCCTCGTATTCCTTCCCCACCATGAAGCCGGTGATGTTTTGCAGGAACAACAGCGGCAGGCCCCGCTGCTGACACAGTTCGATGAAGTGGGTGCCTTTGAGCGCGCTCTCGCTGAAGAGCACGCCGTTGTTGGCGATGATGCCCACGGGGTAACCGTGAATGCGCGCGAAGCCCGTGACCAGGGTCGTGCCGTAGCGGGCCTTGAACTCCTGAAAACGGCTGCCGTCCACCAGGCGGGCGATGATTTCACGCACATCGTAGGTCTCGCGGAAGGTGCGGGGCAGGATGCCGTAAATCTGGTCCGCGGGATACAGCGGGTCTTCGGGCTCGGCCAGGTCCAAAAAGTCCACCCAGCGGGGGGCGGGGGAACGGCGTTGCGGCAGCGCGGCTACGATATGGCGGGCGATTTCCAGGGCCTGTTCGTCGTCCTCGGCGTAGTGGTCGGCCACGCCCGAGATGCGGGTGTGCACATCCGCGCCGCCCAATTCCTCCGCGCTCACCCGCACGCCCGTGGCGGCCTGCACCAGCGGCGGTCCGCCCAAGAAAATGGCGCCGGTGCCCTTGACGATAACGGCCTCGTCGCTCATGGCCGGTACATACGCGCCCCCCGCGGTGCTGTGCCCCATCACCACCGCGATTTGCGGAATGCCCTGCGCGCTCATGCGCGCCTGGTTGTAGAAGATGCGCCCGAAATGCTCCGCATCGGGGAAGACCTCGGCCTGGAGCGGCAAAAACGCGCCGCCGGAATCCACCAAATAGATGGTAGGAAGGTGATTTTCGGCTGCAATCTGCTGGGCGCGCAAATGCTTCTTCACCGTCAGCGGGAAGTAGGTGCCGCCCTTGACCGTGGCGTCGTTGGCCACAATCATGACCGTGCGCCCCGCCACCCGTCCGATGCCGGTGACGATGCCCGCGGACGGCACGGGGCCGTAGGTCTCGTCGTACACGCCCCAGGCGGCCAGGGGCGAGAGTTCCAGAAAAGGCGAGCCGGGGTCCAGCAAACGCCGAATGCGTTCGCGCACGAACAGTTTGCCCTGCGCGGCGATGCGCCGGTGGTATTTTTCCGCGCCGCCGCGGCGCACCTGGGCCAGACGCTGGTGCAGTTCCTCGGCCAGCCCGCGGTGGTGGGCGTCGTTGGCCCGAAAGCCGGGGTCATGGGGTTGGACGAAGGTGGGGAGCGGTTCGCCGATGGGGTTCATGGTGCACCTGCCTGGTGGGGCTTCGAGCCGGCGTCGTCGGCACAGAATTATACCCGACGAAGCCAAACGGGGCGGCCGCTGCCGACCGCCCCGCCCTTGGCGCGTGGTTGCGCGGGCCCTCAGGCCAGGCCCAGCGCGGCCAGCATGGCCGCGTTGGAGTCGAACTTGAACTCCGGCAGGCCCCGTTTCTCGGCCTCGGCCCGCTCGATGGCTTCCAACTTCTGCACTTGCTCCCAGGTAATCACCGGCTTGGACACTTTGGCCTGGATGGTGTCCACCAGCGCGTCCAGGTTCACGGCCGTGGGCGGCAAGGTCTGCAGATATTGCCATACGGCCTGCGCGGCCCGCTCGCCGTCTTTGCGGGCGATGCCCACCAGACCGTCGCTGGGGTTGCGGGCCCAACCCGCCACGAAGACGCCCTCGATGGGCTGCTTCTGGTCGGGGTCGTACGCCTCGTACGAAATGCCGTCCACCGGGAAGCGCGGCTCGGGGTTGGTGGCGTAGGCGTTCCACTCTAACGGCAGGCCGAAGTTCGGGTCCACCCGGTCACCGATGGAGAAGATGACCGTGTCCACATCCAGCACATACGAGGTGCCCGTGTATTCGGGCCGGGTGCGCTCGCCCTTCCAGACCAGGCGGGTGTCGGCCAACTCGAGGCCCTTGACTCGCCCTTGCTCATCGCCCAAAATGGCCTTGGGCGACGAGAGGAAGCGGAAGCGGAAGACCGTGGGCGAACCGGTCTCTTTGGCCTTGGCCATCATGCCCAGGATGTGTTGCTTGGCCGCTTCGGGGTCCTGCCCCGGGGCCAGGCGGTCCTTGATGCGCTCGATTTCGCGCTCGAAGTCGTCCAGGTCCAGATTCCTGGCGAAGCGGGCGAATTCCTTTTTGTCGAACTTGACCTCAAAGGGCCCACGGCGGGCCACCGCGTACACCTCGTCCACCCGCTTGTCTTTGACCAGCCAGGTGGCGATGTCGGCCATCACATTGCCCACGCCGATGATGGCGACCTTGCGGCCGATGGCGAAGTCCTGCTGGCTGTAGGGGGGCAGGTGGTTGTAGTGATAGACGATTTCCTTGGCGTGGTACACGCCGGTCAGGTCCTCACCCGGGATGTTCAGCCGCTTGGTGCCCTGAGCGCCCGTGGTCACCAGCAGGGCCTGAAAGCCCAGGTCCCGCAAATCGTCCAGGGTCAGGTCTTGGCCCACGGTGATGTGGCCCAAATACACGATGCCCGGCGTAGACAGGATGCGGCGGAACTGCTTGCGCAGGCCCTCCTTCATCTTATATTTGTCGTAATAGATGCCATATTCGGCCAGGCCGCCGGGTTTGATGTCCCGATTGAAGATGACCACCTTCGCGCCCTTGGACGCCAGTTCTCGGGCCGCATACAAGCCGGCCGGGCCCGCGCCAATTACGGCCACCAGATAACCTTGTTCGTTTGCCATGGGTCGTTCCTCCAAGGAGAAATTGCGCGTCGGGCACGCGCGATAATATACCAAGCCCGCACACCGCGGTGATTATAGCCGCATTGGCCCGCCCTGACAAGTGAGGTTTGGCAGGGGGAAGGTGCTGAGGCCCGCGGGCGGGGCTGGAACGGTCGCGTGGCCCCGGCCAGGGCAGGGCCTTAGCGCCGCGCCGTGGGTGTGGCGGTCGCGGAGGCCGTGGCCGTGGCCGCGGGCAGTTCCCACGACAGCAGCAGCCGCAGCGCGGCCAGGTTCTGCGGCAGGTCCAGGTCCTGGTGCGTACTCAGTTCCACATCCACCGCGGGGGTGTCGAAGGTGAAGGCCACCCAGTCCACCAACTGGCCGGTGAGTTGGCAGCCGCCGTCCGCGGGAGGGTAGCGGTAGCCCGTGACCTGGGCGATGGCCTGGGCCAGCCGGGTCGAGCGCGGGCCGGGCGCGTCGGGCCACCCCGCGGGAAAGACCCCCAGCGCGGCGCTGTGGTAACTCACCAGCGCCTCCAGATGCACATCGGGCCGCAACAAGAAGTCCCGCAACGCCTGGGTCTCGGGCTCTGAGAACGGCGCGGGCCCCGCGGTGATGGGCGCGTAGGCCCAGCAGCCGCTGCGGTCCCAATCGGGCGCCCAGTTCCAGTCGAAGTTGCGGTTCAAATCCACGCCGTGCGCGTTGGCCCGGCCCAGCACGCCTTTTTGGCGTTCGTACCCGTCGGGGTTGAGGTTGGGCAGCACGAACAAGGTGACCTCGGGCGGCACCGTGATGCGCCCCTGCCGCAACGCGTCCAGCAAAGCCTCGGCCAGCGCCACCGTGTTCCACTCGTAGCCGCCGTGGATGCCGGCCACCACCATGCGTTGATGGGGGCCATGACCAAAGCGATAGACGGTCAGCGGGCGTCCTTCCACCGAGGTGCCGATGACCAGCGACCCGCGGTCGGGGATGGGCGGCAGGGTCGCGGTGGGCGAGGGCGTCAGGGTGGGCGACGCTGACGGCGTGGGCGCGGGCGTGGCCGACGGCGGAGGAGCAGTGGGCGTGGCCGCGGATGGGGCGGTCGGGGTGCTGGCCGGCGGCACCGTGGGCAACAGCGTGGGCAGGGGGACGGTCGCGCGGCGACCCAGCCACCACAGCCCGGCCAGCAAACCTACCACGGCCAGGCCGCTCGCGAGGCCCAACCCGATACCCAGCAAGGCGGCGCGCCACGGTGCGCGAGATGTCGAGGCCGGCATGGTCATCCTCCCAGAACGAGCGCCCAGGTCGCTGCCGCAGCCGGACGCGGCTCGCCGGGCGTGACCTGTAGTATAATGGCATCCCATGAACAGGGCCATGCGGCCTCCGGCCAGGCGAAGATTGGACTTTAGCAGGTGCCGGGTCGCATGGTCTTATCTTGCCAGTGGAGGACAGGT
Source organism: Anaerolineales bacterium (assembly GCA_015494815.1). Classification (GTDB taxonomy): domain Bacteria; phylum Chloroflexota; class Anaerolineae; order Anaerolineales; family DRMV01; genus JAADEN01. Next base: position 5,365 of record WGAK01000010.1, read on the forward strand.
ATGGCCGGGTTCCCCTGGGCCGATGTGCGGGTGACCGTGACGGGCGGCGGCGGCTTTTTGGGCTCGTATGTGGTGGACGAACTGCGCCGCCGCGGGGCCACGCAGGTTTTCATCCCCCGTAAGCGGGATTATGACCTGGTGCAGCACGACGCGGTGGTGCGCCTGTTGGACGACGCCCGGCCGGACATCATCATCCACCTGGCCGCGAATGTGGGCGGCATCGGCGCCAACCGGGCCCGCCCCGCGGAGTTCTTCTACGACAACCTGATGATGGGTGTGCAATTGATGCACGAGGCCTGGAAGCGGGGCGTGCGGAAGTTTGTCGCCATCGGCACCGTGTGCGCGTACCCCAAGTTCACGCCTGTGCCTTTCAAGGAAGACGACCTCTGGAACGGCTACCCCGAGGAGACCAACGCGCCCTATGGGCTGGCCAAGAAGATGCTGCTGGTGCAGGCCCAGGCCTATCGCCAGCAATACGGCTTCAACGCCATCTTCCTGCTGCCGGCCAACCTGTACGGCCCCCGGGATAATTTTGACCTGGAGACCTCCCATGTCATCCCGGCCATGATTCGCAAGTTCGTGGCGGCCAAGGAGACGGGCGGGCCCGTGGTGCTGTGGGGCGACGGCACGCCCACGCGCGAGTTCCTCTACGCCGCGGACGCGGCCGAGGCCATCGTCGAGGCGACCGAGAAGTACGACGGCCCCGAGCCGGTCAACATCGGCACGGGTGAGGAGATTTCCATCCGCCGCCTGGCCGAGACCGTGGCCCGCATGGTGGGCTACACGGGCGACATCGTGTGGGACACCACCAAGCCCAACGGCCAGCCCCGCCGCAAGTTGGACACCAGCCGGGCCAAGGCCTACTTTGGCTGGGAGGCCAAGACGCCCTTCGACGAAGGCCTGCGCGCGACCATCGAGTGGTTCCTGGCCCATCGGGAGGAGATTGAGCGCGCGTGAGTGGGGAAGGCGGTAAAGCGATAAGCGGTAAAGCGACAAGGCGGTAAGGCGTGAGGCGGATGGGCGAATCTGCAGATTTGCGGATGCCTGGCCTCAGGCACCTGCCCGTAAAAGGCGTTTTTGTGCTACACTGGGGAAGAGGCTGAACGATGTGGCAAACGCTTGAAGATATTGGGCGTGTGGTTCAAAACGCGGTCCTGTTCAATCCCCGGAATTGGAGCGGCCAAGCGATGCATTCCGGCCTGGGGCCTTCCCCCGTGGACGCGGTTCGGCGTTTGTTCGCTTTGTTGGCGACGCGGGAAATTGAGTATGTCCTGGTTGGGGGTATAGCCCTGCTGTATTATGTGGAAGGGCGCAACACGCAAGATTTGGACCTGGTGTTGGCGGCCCAAGATTTGGAAAAATTGCCCGAGATTGACATTGTCGAGCGGAATGTGTACTTCGCACGAGGAAAGTTCGAGGGCGTACGCGTGGATTTCCTGTTGACCAGCCATCCCCTGTTTCGGCGGGTGCAGAAGAAGTACGCCACCCGCGTGCAATTTTTAGGGCAAGAGGTGGGCCTGGGCACGGTGGAAGGCTTGTTGCTGCTCAAGATGTATGCGCTGCCGTCGTTGTATCGGCAGGGGGATTTTGCTCGAGTGAGTCTGTACGAGAATGATATTGCGACTTTGGTGTACAAGTACGAGCCCGATATGGCGAAGTTGTTGGAAGTGGTTGGCGAATATATTGGCGAGGGTGACAGGGCCTCGCTGCGGGATATTGTGGCAGAAATCCAGGCACGGGTGCGCCGCTTCAAGCAGAGGCGGGATGGCTAAGCGCGTATCGTGTCACGATGAGATCTTGACAATCTTTGGAACAGCCCTATAATTGAGGGTGCAATATCTCCCCCGATGCTCTGAGCCCGCACAAGTGCACAAAGGGTGCGGTAGGGGCATCGGTAGGAATATGTGGAAAGCGCCCTCGCGAAAGATTTCGGGAGGGCGCTTTGTCATTAGAAAACAAGGAGGACGCAAATGAGCCTTTTGATACTCATTGATGGGGGGTATCTAAAGCGAATTGCGCCTGTGCCTGCTGATTTAGCGCGTTTTCCCCAGTGGGTTGTGGGGGTGATTCAAGGATCTACCTCATGTCAATCCATCGATTTGTTGCGTACCATCTACTATGATTGCCCTCCTTATCAATCATCCCCTCCCACGCCTGATGAGCGAACACGAGCGCAACGATTTGACAAATTCCGTTCTTTTTTGGAGCATCTACCGCGCTTTGAGGTCCGTTTAGGGCGCTTGGTGAGGCGTCTGAATGAGCGGGGGGAGATTTCTTTTGAGCAAAAGCGAGTTGATGTGTTATTGGTAGTGGACCTTCTGTATTACTCGCTAAGTGGGCGGGTTTCGGATGTGGCTTTGGTGGCCGGAGACGCGGATTTCATCCCAGCGGTGCAACGCGTCAAGGATGCTGGCGTGCGCGTCTGGCTCTTTCATGGACGACGTAGTTCCGTCGCGGCCGAATTGTATCGGTTAGTGGACGAGCGCATTCCCTTGCTCGATGAAAGCGGACAAAAGCCCTTATTCCCTATAAGAGGGTGAACGGTCCCCATGAACGATACCCCCGCCCCCACCCACATCATCCGCCCGCCGCGCGGTTGGGGCATCCCCGACCTGCGGGAGTTGTGGCGCTATCGGGAACTGCTCTACTTCCTCACCTGGCGCAACATCAAGGTGCGCTACAAGCAAACCGTCTTGGGCGTGGCCTGGGCCGTGCTGCAGCCCTTCGTGACCATGGTGGTCTTCAGCATCTTCTTCGGACGCCTGGCCAAGATGCCCTCCGACGACCTGCCCTACCCCATCTTCGCCTACGCGGGGCTGCTGCCCTGGGATTTCTTCGCCAAGGCCTTCAACCAGGCCGGCCGCTCCCTGGTGACCAGCCGGCCCATGCTCACCAAGGTGTATTTCCCCCGCCTGGCCATCCCCTTGGCGGCCATCTTCAGCGCGCTGGTGGACTTTGCCATTGCCTTCGGCGTGCTGGCGGGGCTCATGCTTTGGTACGGCGTGCGGCCTACGCCCCAGATTTGGACCCTGCCCCTGTTCTTGCTGCTGGCCCTGGTGGTGACCGTGGGCGCGAGCCTGTGGGCCGCGGCCCTCAATGTGCTGTACCGGGATGTGGGTTACATCGTGCCCTACATCGTCAACCTGCTGTTCTTCGTCACACCGGTGGTTTATTCCAGCAACTTAGTGCCCGCGCGCTGGCGGCTGGTGTATTCCCTCAACCCCATGGCCGGGGTGGTGAACGGCTTTCGCTGGGCCTTGCTGGGCACGCCCACGGGCCCCGATGCGGGCATGGCCCTGTCGGTGCTCATCGCGCTGGTCGTGCTGGGCAGCGGCCTGGTGTTCTTCCGCTATATGGAACGCTACTTCGCGGACCGGGTGTAGGGGGCGCAGGTGAGCACGGCTATTCGCATTCACGATTTGGGCAAACGCTACTTTTTGGGCGGTGCAGTGCCGGGCCGGGAATACCGCACGCTGCGCGACACCCTGGTGCGGCCCTGGACCTGGTTCCGCCGGGAGCCGCGGCCCGTGCTGTGGGCCCTGCGGCACATTGATTTGGAAGTGCCCGCGGGCCAGGTGCTGGGCCTCATCGGGCGCAACGGCGCGGGCAAGTCCACCCTGCTCAAGATACTGTCGCGCGTCACCGAACCCACCGAAGGCTACGCGGAATTGTACGGCCGGGTGGGGTCGCTGCTGGAGGTGGGCACCGGCTTCCACCCTGAACTCACGGGCCGGGAGAACATCTACCTCAACGGCGCGATTCTGGGCATGCGGCGGGCGGAGATTGCCCGCAAGTTCGATGCCATCGTGGCCTTTGCGGGCGTGGAAAAGTTCATTGATACGCCGGTCAAGTTCTACTCCAGCGGCATGTATTTGCGCCTGGCCTTTGCGGTGGCCGCACACCTGGAGCCTGAAATCCTGCTGGTGGACGAAGTGCTGGCCGTGGGCGATGCCGAGTTCCAGCGCAAGAGTTTGGGCAAGATGGGCGAAGTCGCGGCGTCGGGCCGCACGGTCATCTTCGTCAGCCACAACATGTCGGCCATCTTGCACCTCACCCAGCGCGCGGTGGTGTTGGACAGGGGCCGGGTGGTGTTCGACGGCCCCACCGCGGACGCGGTGGACTTCTACCTCGCGGCCGGCATTCGCCGCTCGGGCGAGCGGGTTTGGACCGCGGACGAAGTCCCCCCGGCCGCGGCGCCCTTCCGCCCCCACGCGCTGCGGGTGCGGGACCCCAAAGGCCGGGTGACCGACACCTTCGCCGCCACCCACGACATCACCGTGGAGTGGGAGTACAGCCTGGCCGAGCCCATCCGGGGCCTGCGGGTGGGCATCTATCTGCTCACCATGCGGGGCGAGTATGTGTTCACTTCGTTCGACACCGACGACCCCGCGGCCTACGAGCGCTGGAGCGAACGCCCCGCGGGGCACTATGTGAGCCGGGCCCGCATCCCCGGGCGCTTGCTCAACGAGGGGCGGTATGTGCTGGCCGTGAACGCGAGCACGTTCGGCCACCGCACCTACTTCCACGAAGAGAACGCGCTGTCGTTCCTGGTGGACGCCACGGGCGCGGTGGGCTTTCAGTGGCCCGAGCGTCGCCTGGGCGTCATTCGCCCGCTGCTGGCGTGGGACATCGAGCGCGTGGCCGAGCGGCCCCGGCCCTCACCGCCGGAGCGCTCGTGATTTTTGCCGCGAACTGGACAAGGTCGCCCCTTTGCGTTATCATAGGCTCGCATCTCTATCACGGAGTACAAAATGGACGCGGTCGCGCAACTTTTGAAGGAACTAACCGAAGCCGCGGGAGTTCCCGGATATGAGGCGCCGGTGCGCGCCCTGGTTCGCCGGTTGTTGGAGCCCTTGGGCCCCGTGAGCCAGGACCGCATCGGCAATGTTTTTTGTCGCAAAGAAGGCACGGCCGCAGCCCCGCGCGTGCTGCTGGCCGGCCACATGGACGAAATCGGCTTCATGGTCAAGCAAATCACCTCCGAGGGGATGCTGCGTTTCATCCCCTTGGGCGGGTGGTTCGACCAGGTGCTGCTGGGCCACCGGGTCATCGTCAAGACCCGGCAGGGCGATGTGCTGGGCGTGTTCGGTGCCAAGCCGCCTCACCTGCTGCCCGCCGAAGAGCGCAACAAGGTGGTCCAGAAGAAGCACATGTTCATTGATGTCGGGGTTTCGTCCAAGGACGAGGCCGAGGCCCTGGGCATTCGCATCGGCGACCCCATCATCCCCCATGCGGCCTTCGAGGTCATGGCCAACGGCAAGGTATATGTCTCCAAGGCTTTCGACGACCGGGCCGGGGTCGCCATGATGATTGAGGTCTTGCGCGCCCTGCAGGCGGTCGAGCACCCCAACACCGTGTTCGGCGTGGCTACGGTGCAAGAAGAAGTGGGCCTGCGCGGCGCGAGCACCGCGCCCTGGTCCGTGGAACCCGATGTGGCCATCATCCTCGAAACCGACATCGCAGGCGACACGCCGGGCATCAAGCCCGACGAAGCCCCGGCCAAATTGGGCCAGGGCCCCACGGTGTTGTTCTACGACCGGGCCATGATTCCCAACCTGGCCCTGCGCGATTTGGTGCTGGAAGTAGCCGAGGCCGAGGGCATCCCGGTGCAGCCTTCGTTCGTCGAGGGCGGGGCCACCGATGGCGGCGTGATTCACCGCTACAAGACCGGCGTGCCCACCGTGGTCATCTCGGTGCCCACCCGCTACATCCATTCGCACAGCACGCTGATGCATCACGATGACTTCGTCCACGGCGTGCGGCTGGTCACCGCCCTGGTCCGCCGCCTGGACGCGGCCACCGTAGCCGGTTTGACCCAAGACGCATAACCCGCGGCCTGACCGTCGGGAGAACCTACGCGGCGCACGCGAGGAGGAAACTCTATGGCCGACCTGTTCAAGCAGATTACCCAAGATTTGCAAGCCAAAATCGAGGCCTTCGAGCCCACCGCGGCCGTTCAGGAAGTCGGCATCGTCATCGAGGCCGGCGACGGCATCGCCCGGGCCACGGGCCTGTCCAATGTCCGTTCGCAAGAACTGGTGCAGTTCGAGAACGGCGTCATGGGCACGGCCTTCAACCTGGAAGAGGACAACGTCGGTATCATCGTCATGGGCGACATCGCCGGCATTCGCGAGGGGATGAAGGTCTATGCCACGGGCCGGATTGCGTCGGTGCCGGTGGGCGACGGCCTCATCGGCCGCGTCATCAACCCGTTGGGGGAACCCCTGGACGGCAAGGGCCCCATCGCGTTCGAAAAGTACCGCCCCATCGAGCGCATCGCCCCCGGCGTGATGGCCCGCAAGGATGTGGACACCCCCGTGCACACGGGCATCAAGGCCATTGACGCGATGATTCCCATCGGCCGGGGCCAGCGGGAACTCATCATCGGCGACCGCCAGACGGGCAAGACCGCCATCGCGCTGGATGCCATCCTGAGCCAGAAGAAGACGGGCGACATGGTGTGCATCTATGTGGCCATCGGGCAGAAGAAGGCCCAGGTGGCCCGCATCGTGAACGAACTGGAGCGTTTGGGCGCGATGGAGTACACGGTGGTGGTGTCGGCTTCGGCCGAAGACCCCGCGGCCCTGCAATACATGGCCCCCTACGCGGGCTGCGCCATTGGCGAAGAATTCATGGAGCAGGGCAAGGACGCGCTCATCATCTACGACGACCTTTCCAAGCACGCGTGGGCCTACCGTGAGGTCTCGCTGCTCATGCGCCGGCCCCCGGGCCGCGAGGCGTATCCGGGCGATGTGTTCTACCTGCACTCCCGGCTGCTGGAGCGGGCCGCGCGGCTGGCCGACCAGTTCGTCATCGTGCCCAAGGATTACGCCACCGAGGACGGCATGGCCGCGGCCGAAGACCGCCTGGAAGGCACCCCGGTTTTCGACGGCCCCCTGGCCGAGCACGACGCGCACGAGGCCCTCAAGGCCTTGGAGAACGCGGACGCCTACCAGGTGCTCAAGGTGCGGGGCAGCGGCGGCTCGTTGACCGCGTTGCCCATCATCGAGACCCTGCTGGGCGATGTGTCGGCCTACATCCCCACCAATGTGATTTCCATTACCGACGGCCAGATTTACCTGGAGTCGGGCCTGTTCAACGCCGGCATTCGCCCGGCCATCAATGTGGGCATCTCCGTTTCTCGCGTGGGCGGCGACGCGCAGACCAAGGCCATGAAGAAGGTGGCCGGCCGCCTGCGCTTGGAGATGGCCGCGTTCCGCGAACTGGCCGCGTTCGCCCAGTTTGGTTCGGAACTGGACCCCGCCACCCAGGCCAAACTGAATCGGGGCCTGCGGCTGCAGGAACTGCTCAAGCAGCCGCGCTATGCGCCCATGACCCTGGCCGAAGAGGTTATCGTCCTCTACGGCGGCACCCGAGGCTATTTGGACCCCGTGCCGCTGGACCGGGTGGCCGAGTGGGAGCAGCGGGTGTTGCGCTTCATGGAGGCCAACTACCCCGATATCATCGAGGCCATCGAGACCACCAAGCGGCTGGAAGACGATGTGGAGGCCCGGCTGAAGGAAGCCTTCGAGGCCTTCATGAGCACTTGGCGGTAACGGAACCGCGCGGGCCGGGGCGCGGCGATAGGCGCAGCCCGGGCCCTTTCACGCGACGAGGTGCCTCATGGCGGCAACGGCTCGAGAAGTCAAAAAGCGCATTCAGAGCGTCAAAAACATCGCCCAAATCACGCGCGCGCTGCAGGCCGTGAGCGCCAGCAAGGTGCAGCGCGCGGTGCAGGCCGTCGAGGCGACCCGCCCCTACGCGTCCAAGGCGTGGGATGTGCTGGTGCACCTGGCCCGCCAGCCCGGCCGCAACAGCCTGCATCCCCTGCTCACCACGCGCGAAACCGTGCGGCAGCGGGCCGTCATTCTGGTCACCGCGGACCGGGGCCTGGCCGGGCCGTACAACACCAATGTGCTGCGGGTCGCGTTCAAGCGCTTCGACCACAGCGAAGTGCCGGTGCAATGGATTACCGTGGGGCGCAAAGGCCGGGAGATTGTGCTGCGGCTGGGCAAGGAATTGTTGGCCGACTTCAGCGGCCTGCCCGACCGCTTCACCTTCGTGGACACTTCGGCCATCGGCCGCCTGGCCGTCAACGAATTCCTGGCCGGCAAGGTAGACGAAGTGTACATCGTGTACACCGACTTCGTCAGTTTCTTGCGCCAGGAGCCCCGGGTCAAGAAGTTGCTCCCGTTGGAAGTGAGCGAGACCGAGGGGCTGGTGGAGGCCGAGTTCGTGGGCGCTCGGCGGCGGCAGGTCGGCGCGTACATCTACGAGCCGGACCAGAAAACCCTGTTGGACGAAATCGTGCCCCGTTTCATTCAGTTGCAGGTCTTCCAGGCCCTGCTGGAGTCGCGGGCCAGCGAGCACGCGGCCCGCATGGTGGCCATGAAGAAGGCCACCGACAACGCCACCGAGTTGGCCGATGTGCTGCAACTGGAATACAACAAGGCCCGGCAGCAGGGCATTACCCGTGAATTGATGGACATCGTGGGCGGCGCGGAGGCGCTGCGCAAGTCGGGCGAATGACGCGCCCGGCCCGCAACCCGTTCTCGTAGGAGGATATTCATGCCCCAGGTGGAAGGTCACATCGTGCAGATTTTGGGCGGCGTCGTGGATGTCGCTTTCCCCGAGGATCAGATGCCCCGGGTGTACGAAGCCATCGAGGTGTTCAACGACGCCACCAACGAGCGGTTGGTCCTGGAAGTGCAAAAGCACATGGGCCGCGGCCTGGTGCGTACCGTGGCCATGGGCCCCACCGACGGCCTGCGTCGAGGCATGGTGGCCAAGGCCCTGGGCGTGCCCATCTCGGTGCCCGTGGGCCCGGCCATTCTGGGCCGCATGTTCAATGTGTTGGGCGACCCCGTGGACGGTGGGCCCGCGCCGGAGACCGATACCTACTACCCCATCCATCGCCCCGCGCCTAAGTTCGACGAGCAATCGGTGCGGGTCGAGGTGCTGGAGACGGGCATCAAGGCCATTGACCTCATCGCCCCCTTCACCAAAGGCGGCAAGACCGGCATCTTCGGCGGCGCGGGCGTGGGCAAAACCGTCATCATCATGGAACTCATCCACAACATCGCCCGCTACCACTCGGGGAACTCGGTGTTCGCCGGCGTGGGCGAGCGCACCCGGGAAGGCACCCAGTTGTACCGCGAAATGAAAGAGTCGGGCGTGCTCAAAGACACGGTGCTGGTCTACGGCCAGATGAACGAGCCGCCCGGCGTGCGTCTGCGGGTGGCCCTCACGGGCGTGACCATGGCCGAATGGCTGCGCGACCAGGGCAAGGATGTGTTGCTGTTTATTGACAACATCTTCCGCTACGCGCTGGCCGGCGCGGAAGTGTCCGCGTTGCTGGGGCGTTTGCCCTCGGCCGTGGGGTACCAGCCCACCCTGGCCACCGAAATGGGCATGTTGCAAGAGCGCATCACTTCCACCAAATGGGGCTCCATCACCTCCATGCAGGCCGTGTATGTGCCCGCGGACGACTACTCGGACCCCGCGCCTGTGGCCACCTTCGCCCACCTGGACGCGACCATCACCTTGGAGCGGGCCATTGCGGCCAAGGGCATTTATCCCGCGGTGGACCCCCTGGCCTCCACCTCCCGCATCCTCGAGCCCGAGTTCGTGGGGCAAGACCACTACGAAGTGGCCCAAGAGGTCAAGCGGGTGTTGCAGCGCTACAAGGACCTGCAAGACATCATCGCCATCCTGGGCGTGGAAGAACTGAGCGAAGAGGACAAAATCATCGTGGCCCGGGCCCGCAAGATTGAGCGTTTCTTCTCCCAGCCCTTCCATGTGGCCGAGCAGTTCACGGGCCTCAAAGGGCGCTATGTGTCCTTGAGCGAGACCATTCGCGGCTTCGGCGAGATTTTGGACGGCAAGCACGACGACCTGCCCGAAGAGGCCTTCTACATGGTAGGCACCATTGACGAGGCCCGCGAGAAGGGCGAGCGCATGCTGGCCGAAATCAAGGCCGCGGGCGGCTAAGAGGCCGTCGGGCCCTCGGCCGGGGGCCCGATACCCTCGCGACCCGGGCCCCCGCCCCGGGTGTAGGAGGCAACCATGCCCTTGAAAGTGGAAGTGGTCTCGCAAGACCGGCTGGTGTGGTCCGGCGAAGCCGACATGGTGGTGCTGCCGGGCGCCGCGGGCGAAATGGGCATTTTGCCCGACCACGCGCCTTTGCTCACCACCCTCAAGCCCGGCTTCTTGCATGTCAAGCAAGGCGACCAAGACGAAGTGTTCACCATCGTGGGCGGCTTCGCGGAAGTGCAGCCCGACCAGGTCATCGTGCTGGCCGACGCGGCCGAGCATGTGGACGAAATTGACGAGGCCCGGGCCCAGGCCGCCAAAGAGCGGGCCGAGCGCCTGCTGGCCGAAGGCACGACGGACCAGGAAGCCTACTTCGCAGCCCTGGCCGCCCTGCGGCGGGCCAACCTGCGTCTGGAAGCCGTGCGCCGCTATCGCCGCCGTCGGCGTCACGCGATGCCCACCCCGGGCGGCGAATCCGAATCCAACGCCTGACGAACCCCCGGCCGCGCGCGAAGCCCTTCGCGCGCGGCCGCTATTTGGCCCTTCTGGGCCGTCCCCCCTTGGCGTAAGGTCGTATGTCTCCGTTTTTCTCCCGCGATTTGGGCATTGACTTGGGCACCGAGCGCACCCGCCTGGCCGACGCGCAGCAGGTGCTGCTGGAAGAAGCCACCCTGGCCGTCATCGGCTGGGACGACGACCGGCCCAAACTGGTGGCCTCGGGCGATGAAGCCGCGGCCATGTTGGGCCGGGTGCCCGAGGGGCTGGAGGTGGTGCGGCCCCTGCAAAACGGCGTCATTGCCTACTACGAAATCACCGAGAGCCTGCTGCGTTATCTGCTGCGCAAAACCACGGGCGCGTCGTGGCTGTTTCGCCCCCGGGTGATGATTACCGTGCCCCACGGCGTGACCAGCGTCGAGCGCCGCGCGGTGTACGAGGCCGTGCTGCGGGCCGGCGCGCGTGAAGCCTACCTCATCCAAACCCCCCTGGCCGCGGCGTTGGGCGCGGACTTGCCCATCGGTTCCCCCGCGGGCAACATGGTGGTGACCATGGGCGCGGGCGCCACCCAGGCCGCGGTCATCGCGCTATACGGCATCGTGAGCGCAGGCACGCTGCGCAAGGGCGGCCTGGCGCTGGACGAGGCCATCATCGGCTATGTGCGCAAGAAATACGGCCTCATCATCGGCCAGCCCACCGCCGAACGGGTCAAGAAGGAAATCGGCGCCGCGGTGCCCCTGGACGAAGAGCGCAGCATGGAAATTCAGGGCCAGGACCAGGTCAGCGGCCTGCCGCGGCCGGTCACCCTGACCACCAGCGAAATCGTCGAGGCCGTGTACGAGCCGCTGCAAGAAGTGCTCGAAACCATCCGGCGGGTGATGGAGCAAAGCCCGCCCGAGTTGGTGTCCGACATCATTGACCGCGGGGTGGCCCTCACGGGCGGCGGCGCACTGTTGCGGGGCATGGACCGTCTGCTGACCAAGGAGTTGGGCGTGCCCGCCTACCTGGTGGAGCGCCCCCTCCACGCCGCGGCCGTGGGCGCAGCCCGCGCCTTGGCCATCGTGCCGCGGCTGAAGCGGCATCTCCCCCGCATCGGATAGCCGCGCCGCCTTCCGGTTGGTCGGGGGGAAGGCCGTTCCGGCCCCCGCGGGGGGCCGGCCTCAAGGTTGTGCGGCCAACGCCTCGACCAGCGCCTGCACATTGGTGCGCATCAGCCCCAGGTACGAATCCAGCGGCGGTGGCCCGCCCAAAGGCTCCATGTACACCACCCGCGCACCGGCCTCGTCGGCTACCACGCGCGCGGCCGGTGGGGTGGGCTGCGTCTCCACAATGACCACCGTCACCCCTTCGGCGCGCATTTGGGCTACCAGGGCCGCAATGGCCGCCGGCGACGGCTCCTGACCGGGCGTGGACTGAATCACCCCCACCACCTCCAGCCCATATTCCTGGGCGAAATAGTCCCAGGCCGGGTGCAGGGTGACCACCTTGCGGTTGGGCACTTCGGCCAGCGCGGCGCGGATGTCCGCGTCCAGGTCGGCCAGTTGCGCCTTGTAGGCCTCGGCTTGTTGGCGATACTTGGTGGCCCCCGCGGGGTCCAGCGCGGCCAGCGCGTCGGCCACCTTGTCGGCGTAGCGCATCATGAAGCGGGGGTTGAGCCACAGGTGGGGGTTGCGGTCCAGCAGGGGCAGGCCCTCGGCCAGCCGCACGACGCGCAGGTCGGGATTCTGCGCGGCTTGCACCACATCCTCGGCCCAGTGTTCCAGGTCCGCACCGTTGAGCACCAGCAGCCGGGCCTGCGAGACGGCTTCCATTTGGGCCGGGGTAGGTTCGTAGGTATGGGGGTCGCTGCCCAAAGGCACCATTTGGGTCACCTGCACCCGTGACCCTCCCACTTGTTCTACCAAATCGGCCAGGGGCGCGATGCTCACCACCACCGGCAACCGGTCGGTGTCTTGCGCGGGAGCGGTGCGACGACAACCGGCCAGGCCCAGGCCCATCAGCCCGGCCAGACTCAGCAGCGACCAAAGCAGCGTGCGTTTGTTCATGATTTGCCTCCATTGCGATGCCCGATGCCATGCGTCTCCATTCTATCCGATGCGCGACCGGCCGCGAGGTGACAATTGCCGGCCCGCGAGGGCTCAAGACGCGGTAAAATGTTTTGGAAACTTATACCCGGAGGGGCCGTATGAACATGCACAGGGCTTTCGGCTGGTTGATTTTGTTGGTGGCGTTGACCGCGTGCAGTGGGCCGTCGGCGCCGGCCTCACCCGAGGCCACGGCCGACACCTATGTGCCGCCTGCGGGTACCGCGGCGGCCGTGAGCCCCACCGCACCGCTTGCGGCCACCACCACCGTGGTGGTGCCGGTCTCGCCCACCGCGGCGGCGGTTTCGCCCACGGCCGTGCCGGTCACGGCCACCCTCGCGGCGACGGCCACGCCCGTGTTGCCGCCCACCAGCACCGTGGGCGCGCCGGCGGCCAGTCCCACGGCGCTGCCGCCTACCGCGACCTTCACCCCCTTGCCCACCGCCACTTTCACGCCGCTTCCCACGGCCACGGCAACGGCCACGGCCACCGTGACCCCGTCGCCCACGCCTACCGTGGCCCTGGCCGCGGACCCGTACGACCTGGGTCCGCCCGACATGCTGGACCCCATGGACGTGCCCGGCGCGCACTGGTATGTGTGGGGCAATCCGTATGTGCGGCCCGAAGTGGTGCCGGGCGCGCTGCGGCTCATCGTGGACAAGACCAGTGAGGTCACCTACTGGATTCGCTCCGACTATCCGCCTCTGGAGGACGCGTATGTGCAGGCCGTCTTCCGCACGGGGGACAGTTGCCACCACAAGGACCGCTACGGCCTGGTGGTGCGTTCGCCTTCCGCGTACGAGGGGCTGTTGTTCGTGGTCTCGTGTGACGGCATGTTCAAGATTTTCCGCTGGAACGGCGGCCTGAAGATTTTGCAGGACTGGACCCGCACCACGGCCATCCACACCGGCGGACGGCAGACCAACCGGGTGGGCGTGTGGATGGAAGGCCAGACCCTGCGCCTGTATGTGAACAACGCGCTGGTGGCCGAAGTGCAAGACGACCTGTTCACCTCGGGCACCATCGGCTTGCTGGTGGGGGCGGACGCCACCCCAGGCTTCACCGTGGATGTGGACGAAGTGGCGTACTGGATTTTGCCGCAACCGGCCGCCAACCCGTAACCGCGCCTGCCCAGGTGGGGCCCCGCACGCGCGCCGACGCCGGGAGACGCCTCTCGGCGGTTGGCGCGCGTTTTCTTCCCCGCCTTTCATGCACGCGCGAGGGTTTCTGGTATAGTAGAGGCGTGTTGCGAGGCTGCGGGGGGTGGCCTCCGGCGAGTCTTGGCTTGGTGAGATGAATCATGGAATTGCGTGGCACACGCTGGACCTTGCGCAAACCCCCGAAGCGCCGCAGCCGTCTGGACCGCATTCTGCTGCTGGTCTCGCTCATCGCGGTGGTGGCGTACATCCAATATTTCCTGTTGCCCGACATCGCACTGCCCCTGGCTCCGACGCCCACCCCCACGCCCAATCCCCAGGCGCTGGTGGAGCAGGCCCGGGATTTGTTCGCGGAGGGCAAACTGCAGGCCGCGGTCGAGACTTATCAGCGGGCCCTGGTGCTGCAGCCCGACAACGCGGCCTGGCACTTCGAATTGGCCCGTTTGCAGGCCCTGGCCGGGCAGTACGAGGCCGCGCTGACCGCGGCCGAGAACGCGCTGCTGCTCAACCCCAACTACGCGGAGGCCCATGCCCTGCGGGGATGGCTGCTGCATCAAATGGGCAACACCCTGGAAGGGCTGGCTTCCCTCAAGCGCGCGCTGGAACTGGACCCCAACAACGCGCTGGCCTGGGCCTTAGAGGCCGAGGTCTTCGCGGACCAGGGCCTGTATGAGCAGGCCGCGGCGGCCTCGCGCAAGGCCGTGGCCCTGGACCCCGGCTTGCTGGAAGCGCGGCGGGCCCGCGGCTATGTGCTCTACGCCACCGGCAACTACGAAGAGGCCCTGACCGAATACAAAGCCGCGCTGGCCATCAATCCGCACATCCCCGACTTGCACTTGATGGTGGGCGTGATTTACCGTGTGCTGGGGGACCCCGGCCAGGCCGTGCAGGCTTTTCTGGATGCCAACGCGCTGGACCCCACCAACCCGTATCCCGACCTGTACATTTCGCGCACCTACGCGGGGCAGGGCGAGTTTGGGCGGGCCTTGCA
>WGAK01000011.1 GCA_015494815.1 Anaerolineales bacterium
GCCACCCGGGGATAGGCTGCCGGCAGGCGGCGCGCGGCCTCGCGCAACGCCTCCGGCGGAGCCTCCCCCCGATGGGGCTGCAGATAGACCCATTGGCTGCGGTTCGCGTCCCAGACCGCGAGATTGGCCAAAGGCAAACGCATCCCCGGCTGCAAATCGCGGTTGTCCGCCCACTCCAGCAGCCCGACGAAGACCTGCTGCCGGTCTCGCACGAAGCGAGCCGGATAGCCGGAAGGCAGGGGCGTGCAGGTGAGCAGCATCAGCGCCCCGAGCAGGCCAAGCCACCCGAGGCGTTGGCGGAGGGCTTTGCGCATCTCGCGTCCATCCTCATGCCTGGGGCAGCACCGCGGCAGCCTATGCTTTCATATGCTTGTTGGCGCTCCAGGTACCACGAGCGACCGGGCCACGCGCCGCGCGTTCACATTACCCCGCGGCGAACACCCGGCTCCCTGCCCTTTGCTTCTTGCTCCGACACTACGCCGTCGGCGCCGGAGGCGCCGGCGGGGTGGACGGCGTCTGGATGCTGGTGGCTACCTGTTCCAGCGTGGCTTCGGCCGGACGGGTGCCCAATACGGTGAGCACGGCCGCACCTTGCGCCACCAGCACTACGGCCAGATGCAGCGCCCAGCCAATGCAGGCCACCACATCCACCGCGGCCATGAGCAGCACCAGCAACAGCGTGCCCAACCCGGCCTCGGCCACCAGGGGCCAGGCGCGCCCCAGGGCCTGCACCAGGCGATGACCCAGCAGCCAGCCCAGGCTGAACAGGCCCAGCCAATACAGCAGCCCCATGACCAGCGCCAGCACCACCACCAGCGGGATGCCAACCAGCGTTATCGTCAAAACCACGGCGAGCACCGCGGCCAGCACCATGGCCAGGAAGCCGGCGCCAGCGCTGTGCAGCGGATAGCGTTCGGCCGCGGTGGCCGTGCGTTGCAACGCCTGAGGCGCGAACAGCGCGGTGAGCATGGCCAGCGCGGCATACACCACCGCCTTCAGCCCGGCCCAGGCCGTGCGCACCACCTGCTGGTACAGCATCGCCAGCCCGCTCCCGGGCCCCGCGGGCGCGAACGTGCTGCCCGTGCCTCGACCCCACGAGAATGTGCGCACCACCCGGCCGTGGACCACCGCACCGGGGTCCCGCCGCAGGGTGCCGCCGACCAGCACCACATCGCCCTGCACCCGGGCCTGGTCGCGCAGGTGGATTTGGCCGCCCATGACCACCAGGTCTTGCCCCAAGGTCCCGTCCAGCACCGCACGACCGCCCATGACCACAGCCTGGCCCTGGATGATGCCGCGTGCCTCCAGGCTGCCCCCCATGACCACTACATCGCCCAGGACCGTGGAGCCGGGCTGCAGCGTGGCGCGTCCCCCCAGCACCACCAGGTCGCCGGGCACCGACTCGCCAGCCTCTAGTACGAAGTCCTGCCCGACCACCACCTGCTGGGGCGGCGCGTCGTCGCGATGTCCCGCGGCTTGCACCCGCGTGGGGAGGAAGAGCCCGGCCAGCGCCAGCACACCCAGCCAGCCCAACCACCAAACACTGCGCTTCATCGTGAAACCCTCCCTGAGTCGCATCGCATCCGGCGTCGGTCGGAGACGATGTCCGTCGTGCGTTTACGCTTTCATTATAGGCAAGAAAGTCGGGGATGGCGCGTTGGGTTGGCGTGGGCTTGGGGTCAGGTCGGTGTGCCCTGAGTGGATTGCAAATTTTGCGGCCCGAGAAAGGATTTACAAAGTAAGACGGTTTCGGTATAATGGGGCATATCTAAAAAGTCCGTAAAACGGGCGCATAGCCGTAAATGCGGCATTTCCAACCGCGCCGGGACTTTTTGCCTGCCAGAGTGGCTATCCCCTTTTTCAGGAGGTGCCGATGGCGTAAGCGGTATCGTGTGTTACGACCGGATGCCTTTGGTGTTGCGTCCGTAACGGTTTCCAAATGCCTTGAAATGAGGAGGCTTTTCGTATGAAATCCCATAACCGTTTTTGGTGGATGGTAGGTATGGCGGCCCTGCTGGTGGCCGCCTGGGCGTGGGCCAGCCCGCGCTTTATCGCCGCGCAGGCGGCCGAGCCGGCGGAGGAGGCTATGCCCACGGGCATGCGGGTGATTTATCCTGCGCGTGCTGGCGAAACCCGGGCCCCGCTGGCGCAGTTGGCGAAGTCGGCCTCTACGGATGCGCTCAAGCCCCCCCAGGCGGGCACCGCGTTCGAGCAGGCCGATTTTGTTTTGCCCAAAGCCCTGGAAGCAGCGGGCAAAAGCGGCCCTACCGACCCCACCGTAGTGCAATCGGCGCTGGGGCCTGTGGGGGCCAACATGCCGACCCCGTTGACCTCTTTTGACGGCAACGACAATCAGGCCGGCGTGTTGCCGCCCGATACCACGGGTGACATCGGCTACGACCCGGCTACCGGGGCCAAGTACTATGTGCAGGCGGTCAATCTGCAACTGGCCGTTTGGGATGTGACCGACCCGGCCAATCCCACGCTGGTGATGGGCCCCGTGGCGGGCAACAGCCTGTGGGCGGGCTTTGGCGGTATCTGCGAGACCAACAACGATGGTGACCCCATCGTGCTGTTCGACCACCTGGCCCAGCGCTGGATTTACAGCCAGTTCGCGTTGGACTTCGGCACCCCCGAGTTCCATCAGTGCATCGCGGTGTCGCAGACCGCGGACCCCACCGGGTCCTGGTACCTGTACGACTATTTCTACAGCAACGCCGTGATGAACGACTACCCCAAGTTCGGCGTGTGGCCTGACGCGTACTACATGACCGCCAACCAGTTTGACGCGGCGACCTTCAACTGGGCCGGCGCCGGCGTGGTGGCGTTCGAGCGGCCCAAGATGCTGGTGGGCGACCCCACGGCCGCGATGATTTATGTGGATGTCGGCGCGGTCACCTTGGACTATGGCGGCATGTTGCCGGCCGACCTGGACGGCGACCCGCCGCCCGCGGGCACGCCGGGCATCTTCATCGAGTGGGATGATTCGACCTGGTTGAGTGACCCGGCCGACACCCTGCGCATCTGGGAATTCGCGGTGGATTGGACCAATCCCAGCAACAGCACCTTCGGCCTCAACACCAACTACGACCCCAACTACCTGGTGACCACCGCGGATGTGGACCCCGACATGTGCAGTTTCAACCGCAACTGCATCCCGCAGCCGGGTGGCACGAATGTGGATGCCATCTCCGATCGGCTGATGTATCGGGCCGCGCTCCGCGTGCTGCCTTCGGGCGACTTCGCCTTGCTCTCCAACCACACCGTGGATGTGGACGGCTCGGACCACGCGGGCATCCACTGGTTCGAACTGCGCTATGACACCGCGGCCAGCCCGCCGGTGTGGATTATGTACCAGGAAGGCGTGTATGCTCCCGACAGCAACCATCGCTGGATGGGCAGCATCGCGATGGACAAGGACCAGAACATCGCCTTGGGCTTCAGCATCTCCAGCGCGACGGTCTACCCGTCGGTGTATTATGCCGGCCGTCTGGCGGGCGACCCCTTGGGGCAGATGAGCCAGGGCGAAGAGGTCCTGGTGGCGGGCGGTGGCTCCCAGAGCCACTCCAGCGGCCGGTGGGGTGACTACAGCACCATGAGCGTAGACCCCCTGGACGGCTGCACCTTCTGGTACACGCAAGAGTACTACGCGGCCGACTCCAGTTCCGGTTGGGTGACCCGTATTGGTGCGTTCCGCTTCCCCTCGTGCACCGCGACGGCCACGGGCTCCCTGGCGGGTACGGTGACCGATGCCGCGACCTCGGACCCCATCGCCAACGCCAAAGTGACCGCGTTCGACGGCAGCAACACCTACACCACCTACACCGACGCCTCGGGCAACTACGCCTTCGCCATCCTGCCGGTGGGGACCTATGATGTGACGGCCGAGGCCTGGGGCTACAGCCCCTCCACGGTCCCCGGCGTGACCGTCACCGACGGCACGACCACCACCCAGGACTTCGCGCTTACAGCCCTGCCGATGTACACCATCACCTTCCAGGTGTTTGACTCGAGCACGACCTGGCCGCTGTACGCGCTGCTGTCCATCAGCAATACGCCTTATGTGGCGCTGTACACCGACCCCGAGACCGGCCTGGCACAGGCCCAGTTCCCCGCGGGTACCTACAACCTGACTGCAGACAGCATGTGGCCAGGTTACATAGGTACGGCCATCTCCTTCACCGTGAGCGCGGACGATACGGTGGTCATCCCGTTGGACGCCGACCTGGTGACCTGTGGGGCCCCCGGCTATGCCATCACCGCCTCCTTCAGCGAGGACTTCAACGGCGCGTTCCCGCCGACGGGCTGGAATGTGATTGACAATGTCGCCAGCGGCGGCTTGGTGTGGGGGCTGAACACCGACTACGGCGACGGCAACTACACCGGGGGCGATGGCACGGCCGCGGATGTCAACAGCGACGCGAACCCGAATATCCCCTACGACACCGAACTCATCACGCCGGTCATTGACCCCACCACCGCGCCCAACCTCGTCCTCTCCTACCTGGCCAACTACCAGGATTACGTCGCCGGCGGTGGTGACACGCTCGCACTGGACATCAGCACCGATGGCGGCGCCACCTGGACCAACATCCTGACTTGGGATGAGGATCACGGCACCTCATATGGCACGCCGGGCGAACTCGTCATCTTGGACCTCACCCCGTACCTGCCCACGGCGACCACGCCCTTCCAGTTGCGCTGGCACTACTACACCACCGACGCCTCGCCGTGGGATTGGTACGCGCAGATTGACGATGTGGTCTTCGGCCGCGACTGCGTGCCCGTGGCCGACGGCCTGGTCTTTGGCGCGGTGCAGTCTTCCCTCACGGGTGACTACTTCAGCGGCCAGGATGCCACGGTGGACGACGGCGTGGCTTTGGCGCAATGGATTTCCGCGGGTGGCGACCCGGCGACCCCGCCCTACCTGTATGTCATCGGCGAGCCCGCGGGCTCCGTGGACCTGACCGCGGCCGATGGTTGGGGCTATTACCAGCAGAGCGCGACGGTGACCGTCAATGTCGCCGAAGCGGTGCGCCAGGACTTCGCCCTGCCGGCCGCGAGCCTGAGTTTCACGCCCACCGGCCAGGACTTCACCGTCTATCAGACCGCGCCCACGGGTTCGGGTTCGGCGGACCTGGAGAACGCGGGCACCATCGACGCGCCCTACGATGTCTTCGCGGTGCGCGGGCCGGTGCCTTCGTTCACGCCGTTGCGCCCCGAGGCGCTGGAAGAGGCCCTCAAACTGGATGAAATGTCCAAGGGTGCGGTGAGCGCGCTTCTGGATCGTGACGCACGCCGGGCAGACCTCACGCTGCCTGCAGCGCCGCAAACCGAGGATGGCGCGGTAGCCGTGATGGCCGCGGGCGACTTGCTCACCTCCTGGAACCCCGGCCTGGCTTATCCGTGGGGCATCGAAGCCAACCGTGTCATTGACACCGTCTGGGTGGGTGACCTGGCTGCCGGCGGCGGCGCAGACGAGGACCACGAGTACGCGCCCGACGGTACCCCCACGGGCAACATCATCCCCTTGCCGTGGGTGGGCGTCTTCGCGGCCGACATGGCCTACAACCCCTTCACGGACACGCTGTGGCAGGTCAATGTCGGCGGCGATTACTGCTTCTACGAGTTGGACCCCATCGGTGCCATGCCTACGGGCCGGAAGGTATGCCCCGACCCGGCGCTGAGCCTGCGCGGCCTGGCCTTCGACCCGCTGACCAACACCTTCATTGCCGGTACCTGGAACTACGGCGGGTATGTCTTCCGCATCGACATGGAAGGCCATTACCTGGAGATGGTGGAAGTCGGCATCCCCATCAGCGGCCTGGCCTTCAACCCGAGCACGGGCCACCTGTTCGCCCTGGCCAATGTGGATGGCGGTGGTACGGGCGCGTTCGACATCTATGTGTTGGACCCGCAGAACGACTACGCCATCATCGGCGTCTTTGACATCAAGGACGCCGGTACGCGGATCATGAGCGACTACGGTGGCGCGGGGCTGGGCGCGTTCTGCGACGGCACCCTGTGGGCCGTGGATCAGAGCGCCAAGCAGGTGTTGGCCTTCGATAGCGGCGAGACGGGCTGGTGCGACTACCTGGCCGACTGGCTGACCGCCACGCCGGCCACTGGCTCGGTGCCCGTGGGTGGTGCCGACACCGTGGACTTCACCTTCGACATGACGGGCAAGCCGGCTGGCACCTACTACGCGCACCTGCAGGCCGAGGCCTATGTGCCGCACGCCTCGCCCATGAGCGGCGTCACCGTCACCGTGCTGCCCGACAACGACAGCGTGAGTGCGCC
>WGAK01000012.1 GCA_015494815.1 Anaerolineales bacterium
GTCCAGGTCGGTCGTCGGCCGCAGCCGCAGCCGAAAGAGCGTTTCCCCCTGCACCAGGCGCTTGAGCGCGGCGGGCGTATCGAGCGCGACGATGCGCCCGCGATGGATGATGGCGACCCGGTCGCACAACTCCTCGGCCTCGTGCATGTAGTGGGTGGTGAGCAGCACCGTGCGGTCGGGTCGCTCGGCCATCCAGGCCCGCACGAACGCGCGCACCTCACGGGCCGCGTGCACATCCAGGCCCAGGGTGGGCTCATCGAGGAACAGCACCTCCGGCTCGGTCAGAAAGCCGCGGATGATGTTCATCTTCTGGCGCAACCCCGTGGATAGATGCGAGACCTTGGTATCGAGCCGGTCGAGCAGGCCCAGCCGCGCGGCCAGGGTCTGAATGCGCTCACGGGCCAGGTCGGAGGGCAGGCCGTAGAACTGCGAGAACATCCACAAGTTCTCGCGCACCGTCAGCAGGCCATAGCCCGAAGTCTCACCGCCCGAGACCATGTTGATGAACGGGCGCAGGGCGCGGTGCTGATGCACCACATCGTAGCCCAGCACCCAGGCCTGCCCCGCGGAGGGCAGCAAGAGGGTGGTCAGGATTTTGATGAGGGTACTCTTGCCCGCGCCGTTGGGCCCCAGCAAGCCGAACAGTTCGCCGCGGGGCACGGCAATGCTCACGCCGTCCAGGGCCACCAGGGTGCGCCGCTGGCGCCCGCGGCGGGTGATGTATTCGCGGCGCACTTCGCGGGTGAAAATCGCCCACTGCGCCGGGTCGGTGGGAGAAGGCATGAGGTTGGCTCCGTTGGCGAGATGAGGGGGACGCCCTCCGGGTGGGCCGGGTCAGTCCACGGTGGCCTCGAAGCGGGTGGGCGGCGGATGGGCCGGGCTGCGGTCCACGGCCGCGTAGTGGGCCAGTTCCGCGGGGGTGTAGCCCTGCTCGAGCAAGTAGGTGCGCCGCGGCTTGAGCGCGCCGGTGGGGCACACCGCCACGCACTGGCCGCAAAACACGCACGGGCTCTCGGGCATGGCGACATCGTACGCGGTGCTGACCTGGGTGTGGAAGCCGCGACCGGCCAGCGTGAGGGCGAAGACATACTGGGCGTCGGTGGCGCAGGCCTGCACACAACGCCAGCACAAGATGCACTGCCCGTAATCCCGCACATACATGGGGTTGTCGTCCACCACGGGGAAGGAGCGCCGTGCCACCGGGCCGAAGACCGCGGGGTCCGCGTCGTAGTCCTCCAGCAGGGCCTGCAACGCCGGGGCGTCGTGCAGGTCGGTGGCCGAAGCGAGCATGGCCAGCGTGGTGCGGCGGGCCCGCTCGACCCGGGGGCTGCGGGTGTGCACGGTCATCCCCGCGCGGGCTTCGGTCACACACGCGGCCTGCAGGGTGCGCGCGCCTTCCACCTCGACCACGCACACGCGGCACAGGCCGGGCGGGGTGAGGGCCTCGTGGTAGCACACGGTGGGCACCTCGCGGCCCGCGGCCTGCGCGGCGGCGAGCAAGGTGCTCCCCTCGGGCACGGTCACGGTCTGTCCGTCCACCACCAAACGAATGGGCTCGGCCATGAGAACCTCCACAGGCACGGCACAGACACGCTCGGATACCGGTCGCGTATTCTAAGTTTACCACGGGATGGCGCGATGTGCGGCGCGTCACGGGAGTGGGCAGCAGGCAGGGGGGTGATTGGTGGTGGTTAGTGGTTAGTGGCTAGTGGTTAGTGGTTGGTGGTTGGTGGTTGGTGGTTGATGGTTAGTGGTTGGTGGTTGGATGCGGGGCGAAACGCGCAGGCCGCGGACTGCGACGAACCTTTGCCGGTATCATGGCGAGGGCAGGCAGGGTCCGGCAGGGGCGCCCACCCCGTCGCCCGCTGCAGGCGCGGCCACTCGACACCGCTTTGGGGCCAACGCGGCACCCAAACGCCGCAGGCCCAAAGCCAGCCGCTCCTTCGCCCACTCAGCGGCCCACCCACCGGGGGTGATGCGGCGGACCGGGGAGGTACAGCGGCACCACCGTCGCGGTCCACACCCGCCCGCGGTGCAACGCCACCCGACAGGCCACCACTGTGAACGCGTCAGGCGCACCGCCGGCGCCCTCTTCGGCACCCTCTTCAATGGCTATACGCATTGCCGCCAGGGTGGGATGCCGGTCGCGCGGCCAGCCCCATACCCACACTTCGCCCGGCCCGCGCCGCTCCAGGTCCGTAGGCTCCAGGTCGCAGGCCCGCGCAGCCTGGGCCCACGCGGCCACGCGCGCGGCCTCGGGATGCGCGCGCCACGGCTCGGATTCACCGCGCGCGGCCGCGTCCAGCAGCGCGTTCACCGCGTCCAGGTCGCGGCGGGCATCCGCATACGCGCCTGCACGCAGCGCCGTTTGCGCGTCCTGCAGCAGCAACTCCACGGTCACGGGCGCGATATCGGCCGGGCCGCGCACTGCATCGGCCACCACCCCCAGTTCGCGCAAACGCGCCAGATTGGGCAGCCAGGCCGTGCCGTAATACGCGCTGGGGTCCATCTGCTGCTGGTAGCGCCGCAAGGTGTCGAAAGTCGCCACGCTCAACGCCACATCGTCGGCCCAGGCCGCGGCGTCGGGCTGGGTACGCAAATACGCCTCGAAGTCCGCGGCCAGCGTCGCCAGGTCCACGCCCAGGGTTTGTCGCAGGCCGGCGTCCAAAATCGCGGCCGGGCCGTCGCCCGCGTCCGGGTCCAACCCCCAATACAAAGCCGCGAACGCATCCCAACCCCAGCGTTCCACCAGGTATTCCACCAGCGCGCCGGCCTCGAGGTAGGCGATTTCGTGCTGATAGTCGTAGAAATACCCCGCGGCCAACTGCGTGATGGGGATGAAACGGCCCAAACGCAACAGGGCGGCCGCGCGCGGGGCCAGTGGCTCGGGCTTGTAGTGGCCGCCCGTCAGATACACGGCCAGGCCTTCGACCAACATCAGCGAGCGGTATTCGGCCGACCGCTGGCGGTCCAGCCAGTGCACCATCTCATGGCGGGCCACCACCGGAAACGCGCTGCCCGTGGCATCCCGGTCGCGGAAGGTCACCCACAGGTATTGGCTGGCGAAACCGCCCTGGCCCAGCAAGCGGGGCATGAGCACCAGCGGCACCGGGTCGTCGGTTTGGGGGAACCCCTCCAGGCGGGCCAGGTCTTGCCAGATGGCGGTGAGCGCGTGACGCACCAAAGCCAGGTCGCGCGCGGCCGGGGTGCGGGTCATGTACACCGTGGTCGCCGCGGGCCAATCGGCCTCGGCCCAGGCCACGCCCTCCTCCCACCAGGGGCGCTGGGCCGCGGGGGCCAGGGTCACCGTCTGCCGCAACACCACCTGGCCGCGATAGCGCACTTCCACGGGATACGCGCCCGGCCGCAAATCGTGCGTCCCCCACACCCACGCGAACACCGCGCTGCGCCGCGCCGCGATGCCGTGGGGCTGCACGGGCGCCTGCCATTGCGGGCCATCGGGCGGCTGCACTTGCAGCGTGACCTGGGGCCGGGCATCACCCGCCGCGGGCCGCCAGTCGGTCGGGGGCAGTACCTCGAAACTGACCACATCGCCCACGAACAGGCCGCCGTCGGGATGGGTTTGCAAGCGCCACGAGGCCGCGGCCGCGCGCGCGGCACCTCGCAGGCGCAGCAGGCCCCCGACCACGAGCAGCGCGACCAGGCCCCAACGCAGTCCCTGCCGTCTCATCGCGTCACTCCCAGCGGACGGGCGCGGGGCGGGCGGCCTCCGCGGTGAGCCAATAGCCGCGAGCCGCCCAGGTGACGCCGCGGCGCGCCCAGATGTAATACACCGCGTCGGGGTACGAGGCTTCGGCCAGGTCGCGCGCAGAGGGCACCGGCTCGCCCTGGGGATGGGAATGGAAGATGAGGCCCACCTGCCAGCCGTGCGCGTCCATGTCTTGCAGGGCCTGCAAATAGGCTCGGGGCTCGAAGCGATAGCGCACGGGGCTGGCCAGTTCGTTGGGGATGGTATACACCCGCTGGCTCACGCCGCGCAGCACGGCCACCAGGCCGCAGGCTTCGAGGGGCGCCTGCGCGGCCACATGGGCGCGCATTTGGGCCACATGCGCACGGCGCAGAATGAGCCCGCGCGCCGGCTCGGGGAACGCGCGCGCGGTCATCGGCTCATCTCCACCAGGGCGGCCAGCACCCACAAGGCCGTCGCCGTGCTCAGGGGCTCGGTCCACGCCTCGTTCCAGCGCCCCGCGGGCGCGGGTTCGGCCAGCAAGGGCACCAGCATGTACAGCGCGCCCAGCAACACCAGGCTGTAGGCCAAAGGGCCCAGGGGCGTGTAAAACCAGGCCGCGCTCAAATGGCCCAGGGCCAGCATCACCACCAGGCCCGCTCCCCAACCGGGAGGCTCGGCCCGCAAGGCCCACAGCCGCCGGGCCACGGCCCAGGCACCCACGGCCAGCACCGGCGCGGCATACAGCAGCCGCCATCCCCCGCCCCGCACGGCCAGGGCCAGCAGCAGATACAGGCCATAGCCCACGGCCTGCAGCCCCCAACTGGCCCACAGCGCGCGCGGGTCTTGCAGGTCCAACACAATGGCCTCGGCCAGCAGCAGCACCACCAGCGCGCTCAAGCCGCCGCCGAAGGCAAACCACCACACCGGCCCCAAGGGCAGGGCCAGCAGCGCGATTTCCAGGGCCCAGACGCTGAACATGGGCAACAGCCCGTGCCAGAGCAGCCGCTGCGGGCGATAAGCAGGATGGTCACGCAACAGCCAATCCATGCCGGCCCAGGTCAGCACGGCCAACAGCACGGCCAGCCCCAGCGCCGCGTTCAGCGCCACCGTGACCTGCACCCCGCCCACGGTCCAGACCCGGCGAGGGCCCGGCAGGACAATCAGCCGGGCCAGCACCAGCACCAGGGCCAAAAGCCCGGTGAACACGCTGAGTTTGGACGCCGCGGGGCGAAAGGCTTCGGTCGCGCGGGCCGGTTCGTGAGCCATCAAATCCTCCCTGCCGTCTCAAGCGCCTCGCAGCCAGCGCACGGCCTCGTCCAACGCGGCGGGCGTGCCCAACAGGGTAACCACATCGCCCTGCTGCAGCCGTGTGCTGCCGCGCGGGATGATGAAATCGCCGTTGCGCTGGATGGTCAGCACCAGCACCTCGGGGGACCAGGTGAGGTCGCGCAGCCGCCTGCCGTGCAGGTCGGGGTTACGCAGCGTGACCGCGCGCACATCCCGCTGGTCTTCGGTGCGGATGAGCATCTGCATGAATTCGGGGTTGCGGGCCATGAGGGACAGGAAGGAGGCCTGGGCCTCCAACGGCGTAATGGGGATGGCCGCCAGGGCCCGCAGTTCCTCACGCAGGTGGGCGTCGGCGTTGAGCACCAGCACCCGCTCTACGCCGAAGGTACCGCGCGCCCAGCGAGTCCAGGCCAGGGCCAGGTCGGGGTCCGAACGGGTGATGACCACGACCGCGGCCTGCTCCAGCAAAGGCGCCGCGGCCGCGTCACCCGGCCGGGCGAGATGGGCCTCGAGGCCGTGCTGCCGGGCCCGCTCCACGCGCTGGGGGTCGTCGTCCAGCAGCACCACGGCCTGCTGATGGGCCTGGATTTGGGCGGCCAGGTGCGTGCCCAAATGCCCCGCGCCGATGACCACAATGGGGCGAACGGCGGCCGCGGCCTGGTCGGGGCCCACCAGGCGGGTGAAGAGCAAGGGCGCGGCGACCACGCTGATGATGGCCACCAGCACCACCGCGGAGACCATCGCGTCGTCGAGCACGCCCAGCCGCAGCCCGATTTCGGCCGCGGCGATAATCAACGACAGTTGTGCGGCCAGCAAAACGCCACCGGCCAGGCTCTTGCGCCAGTCGAAAGCCCGCAAGAAAACCACCGAGGGCACCACGCGCGTCATGACAATGGCACCCAACAGCACGGGAAGCAACAGCCACGAGCGGCTCCCGCCGTGGACCAGGGCAGTCAGGTTGAACTTGGCCCCCACCATAATGAAGAAAATCGGCACGAAGAATCCATAGCCGATGCTCTCAAGTTGGTGCTGGGTTTCGCGGTCTTCAGGGCCCGTGAGCAGGGTGACCAGCAGCCCGGCCAGGAACGCGCCCAGGATGACCTCCACCCCCAACACCTCGGCCAGGGCCACGAAGGCCACGAACAGCCAAAAGGCCAGGCGCATCTTGATGTGCGTGGTGGCGTGCGACAGGTCCTCCAACAAGGGTCGCAGGCCGGGCAGCGCCCAGATGCCCAACCGGTAGAGTGCGAACAGCATCACGAAGAGCAGCCCCACCAGCAGGATTTCAGGCGTCACGCCGCGCGAAAGCACCGCGACCTGCACGGTGATGAGCAGCATGGTCACGAAATCGGCCACCAGCGCGCTAATCAGCAGGGTTTGTCCATAGCGCCCGGTGAGCAGTCCTTGCTCCTTGAGCACGGGCATGACCACGCCCAGCGAGGTAGTAGAGAGCAGCAAAGCGGTGAAGATGGGCGCGCGCACCAATCCGGAAGCCGCCAAGCCCCAGGCCACCACACCGGCCAGCACCAACGTCAGCGCGAAGTGCAGCCCGGCCAGTTGCAACGGCGAGGGGCCCTGGTCCGACCGGGGCTTGCGCCCTACCCGCAAGGCGCTCAGGTCAATCTCCATCCCGGCCAGGAACATCAAGAAGACAAAGCCGATTTCCGACAGCAGAGCCAGCACGGGGTCGTCGCCCTGAACCCACTGCAGGCCCGAACGGCCGATGAGGATGCCGGCGAGAATCTCACCCACCACCGCGGGCACCCGCCAGCGGCGCAGACGACTGAACAGCAAAGGCACGGCCACGGCCAAAAAAAGCACCAGGCTCAGGGACCAAAAGGAGACCGAGGTCCCACCCGCGGCCCAAACGCGCATCAACATACGATTCCTCCAGGTCGAGGTCGTGCCTCACAAGGTGCCCCGATTATACCCGTTCCTGCGGGGCTGCGCCGCGCGGGGCGGTGCGGGGGCGGTGCGG